>CAXTVB010000103.1:0-7270 GCA_964247555.1 uncultured Sphingomonas sp.
AGCCGATCCATTACGGGAGGGTCGTGACCGGTGTCGGTCCGGTCGACACCGACGAGATCATGAAGGGCTACGAGATCGCGAAGGGCGAATATGTCCTGCTCGACCAGGACGAGATCGATGCGGTGAAGCTGGAATCGAAGAAGACGCTGGAGCTGACGCAGTTCGTCGACGCCAGCGAGATCGACGTGCTGTATTACGAGAAACCCTATTTCGTGGTGCCCGCGGACGACCTCGCCGAAGAAGCGTTCATCGTCCTTCGCGAGGCGCTGCGGCGCACGAAGAAGGTCGGGCTTGGCCAGCTGGCGATGCGCGGCCGCGAATATGTCGTCAGCCTGAAGCCGTGCGGGCGCGGCATGGTGCTGGAGACGCTGCGCTACGCGGACGAGGTGCACAAGGCGCAGGGCTATTTCCGCGAGATCCCCGACGACAAGCCGTCGGACGAACTGCTCGAACTGGCCGAGGCGCTGATCGGCAAGCGCAGCGGCACCTTCCACCCGCAGGAATTCCACGACCGCTATGTCGATGCGCTGAAGGATCTGGTCGAGCGCAAGCGCAAGGCGAAGGGCGGCGCGAAGATCATCGAGGACAAGGACGACGGCAAGCGGTCGGGGTCGAACGTGGTCGACCTGATGGCGGCGCTGAAGAAGTCGATGGGCACCGCGGCGAAGGACGATGCACCGGCGAGGGCGGCACCGGCTGCGAAGAAACCCGCGGCCAAAGCGCCGGCGAAGAAGCCTGCGGCGAAGAAGCGTGCCTGACGCCTTCTTCCTCCCCTCCCGTTTACGGCAGGGGATTGAGGGGTGGGCGCTCGCTCTCCACGAACGACACCGTTTGATGAGAGCGAGCGCCCACCCCCAGCCCAGTTCCGGGTGGACGACGCCCCGCGTCGTCCAGGCGATGCCGGGGGCATCGCCGACCCGGAACTCGCATGCGGGAGGGGAGCAATGAGTAACGACCCCCTCGCCCTCTACAACGCCAAGCGCGACTTCGCGAAGACCGCGGAACCCGCCGGTACGCTGGCGCCCGGCAACGGCAACAGCTTCATGGTGCAGAAGCACGACGCAACGCGGCTGCATTGGGATTTCCGCCTGGAGGTCGACGGCGTCCTGAAAAGCTGGGCCGTCACGCGCGGGCCGAGCATCGATCCGAACGAAAAACGCCTTGCCGTCCGGACCGAAGACCATCCCTTGTCCTACGCCACGTTCGAAGGGACGATCCCGAAGGGCGAATATGGCGGCGGCACCGTGATGCTGTGGGACCGCGGCACATGGTCGCCGGTCAAGGGCAAGTCCGCGAAGGATATCGACAAGGGCCATCTCCACTTCGTGCTGGAGGGCGAGCGGATGAAGGGCGAATGGATCCTCATCCGCCTGAAACCGCGGCCGAAGGAAAAGCGCGAGAACTGGCTGTTGCGCAAGGTCGAGGATGCCGACGCGGGCGGGACCGACGTGCTGGTGGACGAGGGGCTGACGAGCGTCTCGACCGGACGGACGATGGCGGAGATCGCGGAGGGCAAGCCTTCTCATTCCTCCCCGGCACGGGGAGGGGGACCGCTCGCGAAGCGAGTGGTGGAGGGGGCGGACCGCAAGCGCACCGCTCGCGGCACCCCCCCTCCACCAGCTTCGCTGGTCCCCCTCCCCGCGAGCGGGGAGGATTTTAAAGACCCCCAACTCTGCACCCTCGTCGACGCCGTCCCCGCCGGCACCGCATGGCTGCACGAGGTGAAGTATGACGGCTACCGCACGCTCATCGCCGTCGCGAACGGCATGGCGAAGGTCTTCACCCGCTCCGGTCTCGACTGGACCGACAAGTTCGCCGCCATCGCCGACGCTGCGGCGAAACTGCCCGTCCGATCCGCGCTGATCGACGGCGAGATCGTCGCGTTCAAGGACGGCAAGCCCGATTTCTCGACGCTGAAGAACGCGATCGCCAGTGCCGGCGACATGACCTGCTTCGCGTTCGACCTGCTGTCGCTCGACGGCGAGGACCTGACCGCACTACCCAACGTCACCCGCAAGGAACGGCTCGCCGCGATCGTCCCCGCCGATGAAGATCGCCTGAAATATGCGGACCACGTCGTCGGTTCGGGCGAGAAGCTGTTCGGGGCGATGTGCCGCGAGGGGCTGGAGGGCGTCGTCTCGAAACTGGCGGACGCGCCCTACCGCGGGGGTCGCACCAAGGCGTGGCTGAAGATCAAATGCACGCTGCGCCAGGAATTCGTGATCGTCGGCTGGCTGCCGTCGGACAAGACGCGCGGGTTCCGCTCGCTGCTGCTGGGGTTACGCGACGGGGATGGCTGGAAATATGCGGGGAAGGTCGGCACGGGGTTCGACCAGGCGACGATGGAGGACCTGTCCGCGCGGATGGCCAGGCTCGAACGCAAGACCCCGACCGTCGATGCGCCGCGCGCCGCCGTCCGCCATGCGCATTGGGTGACGCCGAAGCTGGTCGCGGAGATCGCCTTCGCCGAGACGACGCCCGACGGCGTGCTGCGGCATTCGAGCTTTCTGGGCCTGCGCGAGGACAAGGCCGCCGACGCGGTCGTCGCCGAGACCCCCGCCCCCGTGCCCGCGGCGCCTGCGGTCACCGTCAAGGTCTCCAGCCGCGACCGCGTGATCTTTCCAGACAGCGACGTGACGAAGGGCGAACTCGCCGATTATTACGCGCTCGTCGCTCCCGTCATGCTCCCATGGGCCGGCAACCGCCCGGTCAGCCTGGTCCGCTGCCCGCAGGGACGGGCCAAGGCCTGTTTCTTCCAGAAACACGATGCCGGCAGCTTCGGCGATGCCGTCCATCAGGTCCCGATCCGCGAGAAGGACGGATCGAGCGAGAATTATCTGTGTGTCGACGATGCCGAGGGGCTGGTGACCTGCGTGCAGATGGGGACGATCGAATTCCATGGCTGGGGATCGGCGAACGCCGCGCTGGAGAAGCCCGACCGGCTGGTGTTCGATCTCGACCCCGACGAGGGGCTCGATTTCGGCGATACCAAGAAAGCGGCGGAGCATCTGCGCGAGCAGTTGGCCGAACTGGGGCTGACGAGCTTTCCGTTATTGTCCGGGGGCAAGGGCGTCCATGTCGTCGTGCCGCTGACACCGGCGGCGGAATGGCCCGCGGTCAAGGACTTCGCCGACCGCTTCGCGCGGGCGTTGGCCGGCGCCGAGCCCGATCGCTATGTCGCGACGATGGCGAAGGCGAAGCGGAAAGGCCGCATCTTCATCGACTGGCTGCGCAACCAGCGCGGCGCGACCGCGATCATGCCCTATTCCGCGCGCGCGCGCAGCGGTGCGCCGGTCGCGGTGCCGGTGTCGTGGACCGAACTGCGCGATATCGACACCGCGGCGAAGTGGAGCGTGCGCGACGGCGCGGCACTGGTGGAACGGGCGAACGGGCGGGCGCTGGCGGATTGGGGCGTGGCGGACCAGGTGCTGCCGGATTTGTAGTTCTTGGGCCCCGCGTTCGCGGGGAAACGGGCAGAGCAAATCCGCCGTCACCCCGGCCTTGTGCCGGGGTCCATCGTGCCGCGCAGTCGACGGCCGAAGAATACACGGCACGATGGATGCCGGGACGAGCCCGGCATGACGGAGGAGGAACGCTTGACGGTTGCGCCCCACGGCCGTCCTACCGTCCTACCCTTCCCCTCCCCAGGCGAAGGCCGGGGCCCATCGGCGGACGACCGCGGCGGCGGGGTGCCATTCGTTACGACGACCTTGGCAACTGGGCCCCGGCCTTCGCCGGGGAGGGATGGTCGGACGAGCGGCACAACACTTAACGGTTGCGCCCCACCGCCAAACCCGTGCAACTGCGCCCCGGGCAAGGAACGGGGACAGCGGCAAGGATGGCGACGCACGCGGCCCCGTTGTTCGACGCCGGCCTCCATGCGCGCCGGCTGATCGCGGACTACCGCGCGCACGTCCATGCCGGCGACGTGCTGGCGCAAAGCGACGACCCCGCCTGGACCGCGATGTTCGAGGAACTGGCCGCGGTCGCCTCCGACGATCTGGGTCATGCGCGCGAGCGGGTGCAGCGCCATGCCGCCGACATCGGCACGGGTTTCCGGATCATCGGCGAGGCGGACGAGCGGCCCTGGCCCGTCTCCCCCGTCCCGCTGCTGATCGAGGCGCAGGAATGGGCCGGGATCGCGCGCGGCGTCGTGCAGCGCGCGGAGCTGATGGAGACGATCCTCGCCGATCTCTACGGCCCGGCGCGCTTCGTCGAACGCGGGTTGATCCCCGCGGCGCTGGTCGCCGGCAACCCGTATTTCCTGCGGCCGATGGTCGGGCTGGAGCCGCCGGGCGGCAAGCATCTGCAATTCATCGCGGTCGATCTAGGACGCGGGCCGACCGGCGACTGGTTCGTGCTGGCCGATCACCTGCGCGCGCCGGCGGGGGCGGGTTATGCGCTGGAGAACCGCCTCGCGCTCGCGCGGACGCTGGGCGGGTTGCAGGACCGGCTGAACGTCCAGCGCCACGCGCCGTTCTTCGCGGTCTTCCGCGAGGGGCTGGCGGCCCTGTGTCGGCGCGCCGATCCGCGGATCGGGCTGCTGACGCCGGGACGCTACAACCAGACCTATCCCGAACAGGCGCATCTCGCGCGCTATCTCGGGCTGTTGCTGGTCGAGGGCGACGATCTCGCCGCGCTCGAGGACAAGCTGTACGTCCGCACGATCGGCGGGTTGAAGCGGATCGACGCGATCTGGCGTCGGGTCGATCCGCGGATGCTCGACCCGCTGGCGTTCGACACCCGGTCGCATATCGGCGTGCCGGGGCTGATCGACGCGTACGCCGCCGGAAACGTCGTCATCTCGAACGCGCCGGGGGCGGGCGTGCTGGAGGCCCCCGCGTTCGGCGCCTTCCTGCCTATGCTGGCGAAGCGCTTGCTGGGCGAGGATCTGTACCTGCCCAACATCGCGACCTGGTGGTGCGGCCAGCCGGGCGAGGCGGCGCGGGTCGCGGAGGATTTCGACGCGCTGCTGATCGGTCCCGCCTTCGGCGCCAAACCGCTGGGGCTGCCCGGCGACCGACCGGTGCCGGGCGCGGAGATCACGGGTGCGGCGCGCGCGACGCTGATCGCCGACATGGCGCGGCGGCCGCAGGATTATGTCGGGCAGGAGATCGTCCGCCTGTCGACGATGCCCGTCGTCGCGGAGGATGCGCTGGTCGCGCGGCCCTTCACGCTGCGCGTCTTCGCGGCGCGGGGGGCGGATGGCGGCTGGACCGTCCTGCCCGGCGGCTTCGCGCGGATCGGCGAACATCCCGACCCGCGCGCCGCGGTGATGCGCGAGGGGCTGTGGTCCGCGGATGTCTGCGTCCACGGCACCGATGCCATCGCACCGGTGTCGCTGTTGCCCGCCAGCACGTCGCTGCAGATACGCCGCAACCCCGGCACCCTGCCCAGCCGCGTCGCGGACAATCTCTACTGGCTGGGCCGGTATCTGGAACGCGGCGAGGCGCTGCTGGCGGCGATCCGCGTGCTGCTGGGCAATTCGATCGACGTCGATGGCGGCGCGGCGATGGCGGGGGAGACGGTCGGGCGGCTCGTCGGGCTGATCGTCGGCGCGGGGGCCGCGCCGCATCCGCCCTCGCTGCGCCGCGCCGACCTGCAGGCGTTCGCGCGGACCGCGATGGAGGATCTGGGGCATCAATCGGTCGCCGCGATGAACGGCCATGCCCGCGCGATCGGCGAGGGATCGCGCGACCGGTTGTCCGCGGACATGATCCGCCTGCTCGAGGCCCCCTTCCCCACGCACCGTGGGATGCTCGACCGCGCGGGGTCGCTCCAGCGCCGCTACGTCGCGATTGCCGGATTGTCGGCGGAGCATATGAGCCGCACCGCAGCGTGGCGTTTCCACGATCTCGGCCGGCGGGTGGAGCGCGCAGCCACGATGGCGCGCGCGATCCGGCTGTTCGGGATGGCGGGGGCGTCGGCGGACGACCTGTCGACGTTGCTCGACCTGGCGGACAGTCAGATCAGCTATCGCCAGCGCTACCTGACCGGGATCGCGCGGGTGCCCGTCGTCGACCTGGTCGCGCTCGATCCCGGCAATCCGCGCGCGCTGGCGTATCAGGCGCAGCGGATCGTGCGGCGGCTGCGCGAGCTGCCGGTGCTGGCGGACGACGGCATGGCGGAGGCGCAGCAGTCCGAGGGTGTCGCGCTCGAGGCGATGCTGGCGACCGCGACCGCGGCAGCGCTGGACGCGGATTTGCTGGGCGATGTCGAACGGCGGCTGGGGTCGCTGTCCGACGCGATCGCCAGACGCTATTTCCTGCAAGGGTCCGAACCCTTGCGCGCCGGCGGGCTGACGCTGGCGTGAGGGGGGACGCTTATTTCTCCCCGCTAGCGGGGAGGGGGACCGCTCGCGAAGCGAGTGGTGGAGGGGGTTCGCCACGTGCGCTCCGCCTGCCGCACCCCCCCTCCACCAGCTTCGCTGGTCCCTCTCCCCGTAAACGGGGAGGAAACAGGTGATCTACGACATCCGGCACATCACCCGCTTCGATTATGGCGGCACCGTGGAGTTCGCGCGGTGCAACCTGCGCCTGAAGCCGATCGACTGGCCCGGCCAGCGGCTCGAACGCTACGCGCTGACGGTCGCGCCCGCCGGCCGGTTGAGCCCGGCGCGCGCGGAGGCGGGGCTGGCGAACGTCACGCGGCTGGTGATCGACACCCCCGTCCGTACGCTGACCATCGAAAGCAGCGCGCGGGTGACGGTCGACCGGCTGGTGCCCGTCCCCGCCGCGGACGACCCCACGCTGGCGGAGATCGCGACCCTCGCGCGCGCCAGCCGCGACCTGTCAGCGGCGGGACCGGCAGGGTATCTCTACCCGTCGCCGCTGATCCCGCTCGACACCGCGATCCGCGATTACTGCCTGCCCGATCTCGACCCCGGCCGCGGCGCGCTAGAGGCCGGGATCGCGCTCGCGCAGCGCATCCAGCGCGACTTCTCGTTCGATTCGACCGCAACCGTCGTGACGACCGCGCCGGCGGAGGCGTTCCTGCACCGCCGCGGCGTCTGCCAGGATTTCGCGCAGATCATGATCGCGGGGCTTCGCGCCGCCGGCCTGCCCGCGGCCTATGCCTCGGGCTATATCCGCACCATCCCGCCCCCCGGCGAGCCGCGGCTGGTCGGCGCTGACGCCACCCATGCCTGGGTGTTGCTGTGGTGCGGGCCGGTGCGCGGGTGGGTCGGGCTCGATCCCACCAACGGCATCTGGATGGCGGAGGATCATATCGTGATGGCGGTCGGCCGCGACTATGCCGAGATCGCGCCCAT
>CAXTVB010000103.1:7280-9293 GCA_964247555.1 uncultured Sphingomonas sp.
TGGGGGCGAGTGCGCAGGACATGGACGTCAGCGTCGACGTCGCGCCGGTCGAGGAATACGCCGCCTGATTGCCTTCGCGCGGCGTGTGTCCCACATAGGCGGGTAACACACCGGGGAATAGCATGGCCGATCCGTACAAGACGCTTGGGGTGGCGCGCGACGCGTCCGAGGCCGAGATCAAGAAAGCGTACCGCAAGCTCGCCAAGGAGCTGCATCCCGATCGCAACAAGGACAATCCCAAGGCGTCCGAGCGGTTCAGCATGGTCACCAACGCGTACGACCTGTTGACCGACAAGGAAAAGCGCGGCCGGTTCGACCGCGGCGAGATCGACGGCGACGGCAACCCCGCCGCGCCGTTCGGCTATGGCGGCGGCGGCGGAGGGCGTCCGCAATCGGGCGGCGCCGGGTTCCGCAGCCAGGGCTTCGGCGGTGGCGAGCCCGATATGAGCGATATCTTCGAAGGCCTGTTCGGCGGCGCGCAGCGCGGCGGCGGCTTCGCCAGCGGCTTCGGGCGCCGGCCGCAGCCGCGCGGCGCGAACATCGCCTATTCGCTGCAAGTCCCGTTCGTCGATGCGGCGATGCTCAGCCCGCAGCGCGTGACGTTGGGCGACGGCAAGACGATCGACCTGAAACTGCCCGCCGGGGTCGAGACCGGCACGCAGATGAAGCTGGCGGGCAAGGGCGAGCCGTCGCCCGGCGGTGCCGGCGATGCGATCGTCACGATCGAGGTCCTGCCGCACCGCTTCTTCGTGCGCGACGGCGACGATGTCCGGCTGGACCTGCCGATCACCCTCGGCGAGGCGGTGCTGGGCGGATCGGTCAAGGCGCCGACCGTCGAGAAACCGGTGATGCTGACGGTGCCCAAGGGCACAAGTTCGGGCAGGACGCTGCGCCTCAAGGGAAAGGGCTTCCACAAAAAGACCGGGGGCCGCGGCGATCAGCTCGTCACCCTGATGGTCGACCTGCCCGCCGACGATGCCGCGCTGATCGGCTTCGTCGAACGATGGGCGGCGGATCATGCCGGGAACCCGCGGGCGGCGATGGGCGTCTGATACCCCAATGGCCGATGCGATCCCCCTGACCCCGGAAGATCGCGCGCGCCATGTGGGTCGCACGCGCGCGCGGTTCGACCGGCAATATGCCAAGGTCCGCCCCGGCAGCCATGCGTTCGAGATCCTGAAGCGCACGGTCTTCGGCGTCTTCACCGACGGGTTCATCCATGCCGGAAACCTCGCCTATCTGGCGATCATGACGCTGTTCCCGTTCTTCATCGTCGCCGCGGCGATCCTGTCGCTGCTGGGGCAAAGCTACGACACGCACCGCGCGGTGGAGAGTTTCCTCCACGTCGTCCCGGACAAGGTGGCCGATATCCTGCGCAAGCCGATCGCCGACGTGCTGGCGGCGCGAACGGGATCGCTGCTGTGGCTGGGCGGGCTGGTCGGGCTGTGGACGGTGGGCGGCTTCGTCGAGACGATCCGCGACATCTTCCGCCGCGCGTACGGCGTGAAGGCCACGGCCACCTTCTGGCGCGCGCGATTGGGATCGACGCTGGCCATCGTCGCATCGGTGGTGATCGCGATGCTGTCCTTCCTGGCGCAGGGCATCCTGACCGCGGTCGAGCAGTTCGTGTATCACCTGCTGCCGTTCGCCCAGGACGCCGTGACCTGGATCGGGATCTCGCGCGCGATCCCGGGCGTCATCATGTTCCTGGCGCTCTACGCCTTGTTCTATTCGGTGACGCCGTCGAAATATCGCTACACCGACAGCCGCAAATGGCCCGGCGCGCTGTTCACCGCCGTCTGGTGGGTCTCGATGACCGCGCTGCTGCCGATCGTCCTGTCGCAGCTGGGCGGGTACGACCTGACCTATGGGAGTCTGGCGGGGGTGATCGTCGCGTTGCTGTTCTTCTATCTCGTCGGGTTGGGCCTGGTTTTCGGCGCGCATCTGAACGCGGCGCTGGCGGAACCGCCCGAGGTGGCGCTACAGGAAGGCACAGCAGAAACGGCGGAGGAA
>CAXTVB010000104.1:0-6531 GCA_964247555.1 uncultured Sphingomonas sp.
TACATCGGCAGGGCATGCCCAACTCGTCGACACGCCGAAGGGCGACTGGTGGGCGACGTTCCTCGCGGTGCGGCCCTATGCGGACGATTCCTACAATACGGGCCGCGAAACCTTCCTGCTGCCGGTGACCTGGCAGGACGGTTGGCCGTCGATCGTCCGGCCGGGCGCGACGATCCCCTACGCGCGGAAGCGTCCCGACCTGCCTGCCGCCATCGCGGGCGGATTTCCGTTGTCGGGCAATTTCAGGGTACGCGAGACCTTCGCTGGGCCGCTCGCGCCGCATTGGCTGACGGTGCGTACACCCAAACAGGTCTGGTGGCGGACCGGAGCAGGCGGGCTGTCGCTGGTACCGCGCAGCGACCGGATTGGCGAGCTGGGCCAGCCGAGCTTTCTCGGGCGGCGGCAACAGCATCTCGACGCTGCGGCCTCGACGCAACTGAGCGTCGACCGGACGCGGTCGGGGGAGAAGGCGGGGCTCGTCGCCTATCAGAACGAGTCGCATTATTATTTCGTCGGGCTGGTCGACGAGGGCGTCCACCGGTTGGTGCGGGTGGAACGCCGCGCGGGGGCGAGCGATGCGGCGGACGGGGTTGTGCTGGCCAGCCGGCCGCTGTCGGACGACGCCGGATCGACGCGAGCGCCCATCCGGCTCCGTGTCATCGCGCAAGGGGGACGATACGCCTTCGACTATGCGGTGGCGGGCGCGCCCTGGGTGCGCTTGCTGGCCGGTGCCGACGGGACGGTCCTGAGCACCGCCATGGCCGGCGGTTTCGTCGGCACGACGATCGGCCCTTACGCCTATGCGCCGTGACGGCGACCCCCGGACGGGGCCGCCGCCGGATCGCTTCAGAAGCGGTTGAGCAGGTTCTCCAGCCATTCCTGCCGCCCCGATCGCGGCTTGGGATCGAGGTTCCGCTCCACGGCCAGATCGGCGATCGCGGCGAGCCCGGTCCCCTCGGCATGGATCATCCGGCCAAGATCGCCGTCCCACCCCGCGTAACGCTGTGACTTGAACGCGTCGATGCGGCCGTCCTCGATGATCGCGGCTGCGTTCAGCAGGCTCTTCGCAACGACGTCGATCCCGCCGATATGGCCGTGGAACAGGTCCACCGCGTCGAGCGACTGACGCCGGACCTTCGCATCGAAGTTGAAGCCGCCGGTGGTGAACCCGCCCGCGCGGATGATCTCCAGGGTCGCGCGGGTCAGTTCCTCGACCGAGTTCGGGAATTGGTCGGTGTCCCAGCCATTCTGGTAATCGCCGCGATTGGCGTCGATGGACCCGAAGATGCCGAGCGCGGCCGATGTCGCGATCTCGTGTTCGAAGGTGTGGCTGGCGAGCGTCGCATGGTTCGCCTCGATGTTGACGCGAACCTCGTCCTCCAGACCGTAGCGCTTGAGAAAACCGTAGACCGTCGCGGTGTCGAAATCATATTGGTGCTTGGTCGGTTCGAACGGCTTCGGCTCGATCAGGATCGCGCCCTCGAAACCGATCTTGTGCTTGTGCTCGACGACCAGATTCAGGAAGCGGCCCATATTGTCGAGTTCGCGCTTCATGTCGGTGTTGGTCAGCGTCTCGTAACCCTCACGACCGCCCCACAGGACATAGTTCGCGCCGCCCAGCCGGTGCGTCGCCTCGAGCGCAGCACGGACCTGCATCGCGCCCCAGGCGAAGACCTCGGGATCGGGATTGGTCGCACCGCCCGCGGCGTAGCGCGGATCGCTGAACAGGTTCGCAGTGCCCCATAACAGCTTGAGCCCGCTATCGGCCTGGAGCTGCTCCAGATGATCGACCGCCTCGCCGAAATAGCGCCCATATTCGCCGACATTGGTCGCGTGCGCGGAGACGTCGACATCGTGCCAGCAGTAGAAGGGCACATCCAGCCGCTTGATGAAGTCGAACGCCGCCTCGCGCTTCATCGCGGCGCCTTCGGACGTGTGCGCGTGCGCGCCCCAGGGACGATCGAACGTACCCGGCCCGAACACGTCGCTGCCCGGCCAGCAGAAGGTGTGCCACATGCACACCGCGAAGCGGAGATGCTCGGCCATCGTCTTGCCCAGCACGACGCGGTCCTTGTCGTACCAGCGATAGGCGAGGTCGTCGTCGCTGTCCGGACCCTTGTAAGTGATCGTCGGGATGTCCGAGAAATAGTCGGTCGCCATGGTCGTCAATTGCCTTTCGGATGGGGCGCGATCCGCGGATAGGCGGAACGGAACTGGAATTTCTTGGCCGCAAGCCGGTCGACAAGCGCCGGATCGGGTTCGATGACGTGCGAAACGGGGGGCGCGGCGCAGACGCTGGCGGGATCGCCGCCGTCGATCGCGACCTGCGCCAGTCGTGCCGCGCCGAGCGCGGGTCCGACTTCGCCGCCCTTCAGATAGACCAAAGGCGTGTCGAGCGCGGCAGCGATGATGCGGCCCCAATAGGACGACCGTGCGCCGCCGCCGATGACGCTCAGCCGCGCGACATGCGTCCCCGCCTGGGTGAGCGCGTCGAGCCCGTCCGACAGCGCGAAGGCGACGCCCTCCAACACCGCCTGTGCCAGGCGATCGCCGTCGGTTTCATTGTCTAGGTTCAGGAACGCGCCCCGGACCGCGACGTCGTTGTGCGGCGTCCGTTCGCCCGAGAGATAGGGCAGGAACAGTTCCGGTCCGGCGGCCGGGCCGGCGGCTTCGGCGCGCTGGAACAGCTCCGCCGCGCCGCTTGCCCCCGTCAGCCGCGCGACCCAATCGATGCACGACGCGGCGGACAGGTGGACGCTCATCTGATGCCATAGATCGGACAGGCAGTGGCAAAAGGCGTGGACCGCGCGGTCGGGATTGGCGCGGTAGCTATCCGTCGCGACGAAGACCACGCCGGACGTGCCAAGCGACAGCAACGCGTCGCCGTCACGCACCACGCCGACGCCCGCCGCTCCCGCCGCATTGTCCCCGCCACCGGCCGCGACCGGGACGGTGCCCATACCCCATAGCGCCGCGATGTCGGGCCGAAGGTGTCCGGTGACCTCGGTCCCCTCGAACAGGCGCGGCATCTGCGCCTGGGTCAGGTCGCACGCGGCGAGGACCGTATCGCTCCAGCGCCGGTTCGCGACGTCGAGCCACAACGTGCCCGCGCTGTCCGACAAATCGGACGCCTTGTCGCCGGTCATGCGCAGCCGGATATAATCCTTTGGCAGCAGCACCACCCCGATCTTCGCGAACAGGTCCGGCTCATGCGCCTTCACCCACAGCAATTTCGGCGCGGTGAAGCCGGGCATCGCGATGTTGCCGGTGATCGTACGCAGGTCCGGAACGGCGCTTTCGAGGCCTACGCATTCCGCGGCGCTGCGTCCGTCGTTCCACAGGATCGCCGGGCGTAGCGGCCGGTCGTCTTCGCCCAGCAAGGTCGCGCCGTGCATCTGGCCGGCAAGCCCGACCCCGCGCACGGCGCGGCGAACCGCCGGATCGATCGCCTGCACCGCGGCGGTCGTTGCCTGCCACCACGCCTCCGGATCCTGTTCGGACCACAGGGGCTGCGGCCGCTGGACGGTAAGCGCGGCGACGCCCTGACCGACGACCGCGCCGCCCTCGTCCAGGACGACCGCCTTCACGCCGGACGTACCGATATCGATTCCGAGGAACATCAGGCGTGGCTCACTTCACAAACGGGTCGATCGTCGGGATCGACCCGTCGGCGGCGAAGTGCAGTTCGGTGACCTTGACGTTGCGCAGGTGGTTCTTCCCCGACATCTGCGTGTCGGCATAGAACAGCCACCATTTCCCGTTCCATTCGACGATCGAATGGTGCGTCGTCCACCCCTGCACGGGGTTCAGAATATGCCCGCGATACGTGAACGGGCCGTAGGGATTGGTGCCCGTCGCATAGTTCAGGAAGTGCGTGTCGCCGGTCGAATAGGTGAAATAATAGACGCCGCCGCGCCGGAACATCCACGACGCCTCGAAGAACCGTCGGTCATGATCACCGCCCACGATCGGCTTCCCGCCCGCGTCGAGGACGACCGCATCGCGCGGCGGCTCGGCGAAGCTCGTCATGTCGGCGTTCATCCGCACGACCTTGCCCGACAAGGCGGGCTTCGCGTCCTGGTGCAGATCGGTATCGCTGCCGTTCGGATCGAACCGTCCGCTGGCCCAGCGCTGCAGCTGTCCGCCCCAGATACCGCCGAAATACATATAGGTCTTGCCGTCGTCATCGGTGAACACCGCCGGGTCCATCGAATAGCTGCCGGCGATCGGTGTCGGTTCGGCCTTGAATGGCCCCATCGGGCTCTTGGATGTCGCGACGCCGATGCGGAAGGTGCCGAGTCCGTTCTTGTCCAGCCGTTTGTCGCGCGCCGGGAAGTAGAGATAATATTGCCCGTTGCGATAAGCGGCGTCGGGCGCCCACATCTGCTTCGACGCCCATGGTACCTGCGCGACATCGAGCGCGACCGGGCCGACCGTCACGGGTCCGCCGATCCGGTCCATCGCCAGCACGCGGTAGTCGTGCATGGCATATTCGTTGCCCAGATCGTCGTCGGCGGTCGCGGTCGGCACGTCGTGCGAGGGGTAGACGTAGATCTTGCCGGCAAACACGTGCGCGGACGGATCGGCGGTATAGATCTCGGTCGTCAGCGGCTGCGACAGATAATGGCGGCCATCGACGGTCGTCGTCGGCACGGGCGCGCCTGTCGGCGTACGCGGCGCCGCCGCCTGACCGAGCAACAGCGGCGCAGCGGCCAACGCCAGCGCGGCGTGAAGGACGGTCGATCGGGGCATCATGCGGTCTCCAGCATCGGCACCGTTCTGCAGCGGCGTCCGGTAGCGCTACCATAGCGTCCGCTCCGTCCATGGCAAGCCGATGCGTCGCTGGCGACGCGCACGCACGCGCGCGACTTCCTTGCGCGCGCCGCGCCGCTTCGCGTATCAGCGGACGTGGATTTCGGAAGGCAGTACGCTGGCAATCGCTAAGGTCAATCGTCGCCAGCGGGGCGTTCCAACGATCAGCGACGTCGCGCGGCTTGCCGGAGTGTCGCCGATGACGGTGTCGCGCGTCATCAACGCCGAAAGCAATGTGCGCCAGGCCACGCGCGACTTGGTCAATGCGGCGGTGAGCGAACTCAACTATGCCCCCAACCAGGCGGCGCGCAGCCTCGCGGGCGCGGCGCAAAGCCGGATCGGCTTGCTGTACGCCAATCCCAGCGCCGGGTTCGTCGGCGAATTCCTGATCGGCAGCCTGGACGAGGCGACGCGCCACAACGTCCAGCTGGTGTTCGAGAAATGCGAGGCCGGCGACCGCGAGGTTGAGGTTGCCGCGCGCCTGGTCGAGGATGGGATCGACGGGGTCGTGCTGACGCCGCCCCTGTGCGAATCCCAGGCCGTGCTCGACGTGTTCCGCGTCGCCGGTATCCCGACCGTCCTGCTGGCGACCGCGCGCCGCGAAAACGGGGAGCGGGCGGTGGCGATCGACGACCGGCTGGCGGCGCACCGGATGACGCAGCATCTGCTGGCGCTCGGTCATGACCGGATCGGCTTCGTCACCGGCGATCCCAATCTGTCCGCCTCGGTGCACCGGTTGCAGGGGTATCGCGACGCGCTGAGCGACGCAGGATTGCCGGTCGACGACGCGCTGATCGCCGACGGTCTGTATACCTATCGTTCGGGGCTGGATGCGGCGGATATTCTGCTCGACGTGGCGAACCGGCCGACCGCGATCTTCGCGTCGAACGACGATATGGCCGCGGCGACGGTGGCGATCGCGCATCGTCGCGGCCTGGACGTCCCGGGCGACCTGACGGTGGTCGGGTTCGACGACACCACGCTCGCCACCGCGATCTGGCCGGAACTGACGACGATCCGGCAACCCATCGCCGACATGTCGCGCGCGGCGATCGCGATGCTGGCCGATGCGATCCGCGGCGCCGACGACGATGCGGCGGGGCGGCTCGGCCTGCTCGACTTCACCCTGGTCCGGCGGCAGTCGGATGCCGCCCCGCGCGGCGGTACGGGCACCGATGCTTGACATGTCCTTGCTGCGTGATAGCGCTAACAATAATGGCGCAAACGCTGACGGCTCCACGAATAGGCAATCGTGGCAGCCGATAACGGGATTAGAGGGAGAGGACATATGGCGACACGCGAAGCCCCGGTACCGGGATCGGCCAATATCGGTTTCATCGCCGCCATCGTCGCGGTCGCGACGATCGGTGGATTGTTGTTCGGGTACGACAGCGGCGCGGTGAACGGTACGCAGGACGGGCTTCGCGCGGCGTTCGACCTCTCCGACGCCAGCCTCGGCTTCACCGTCGGATCGCTCCTCATCGGCTGTTTCATCGGCGCGTTCCTGGCCGGGCGCTTCGCCGACCTGTTCGGACGGCGGAACGTCATGATCGTCGCCGCCGCGCTGTTCCTAGCCGGCGCGGTCGTGCAGGGATTGTCCTATCACCATCTGCTCTTCGTCATCGCCCGCATCTGCGGCGGCATGGCGGTCGGTACCGCGAGCGTGCTTTCGCCGGCCTATATCTCCGAAGTCGCCCCCGCCAATATTCGCGGGCGGAT
>CAXTVB010000104.1:6541-8120 GCA_964247555.1 uncultured Sphingomonas sp.
GACGACGATCCAGCAGATCATGATCATCAGCGGTCTGACCTTGGCGTTCGTCGTCAATTATTTCCTGGCGGCTGCCGCGGGCAAGTCGACCAATATCTTCTGGGGCGGGTACGAGGCGTGGCGCTGGATGTACCTGATGCAGGCGTTCCCCGCGGCGATCTTCCTCGTCGCCCTGTTCTTCATCCCAGAAAGCCCGCGCTTCCTGGTATCGAAGGGGCGGCACGACAATGCGGCCACGGTCCTGGCCCGGCTTTTCGGCGCGACGGTCGCGGCGGCGAAGCTGGAGGAGATCCGCGCGAGCTTCGGGACCGATCACCGGCCCCGGCTGGCGGACGTGCTGGCACCCGGTACCGGCTTGCGGCCGATCGTATGGGCGGGGCTCGTGATCGCGGTCTTCCAGCAGCTCGTGGGCATCAACGTCATCTTCTATTACGGCGAAACGCTGTGGAAGCTGGCGGGCGCGAGCGAGGATACCGCGCTCCAGCGCAACATCATCTCCGGCCTCGTGTCGATCGCGGCGTGTTTCGTCACCATCGGTCTGGTCGACAAGATCGGCCGCAAGCCGTTGCTGCTGATCGGATCAGCGGGGATGACGGTCGCGTTGTTCGCGATGGTCATCGTCTTCCACAACGGCACGCTGGACGCGGCGGGGCATCTCCAGCTGTCCGCGCATGACGGATTCGTCGCGGTGGTTGCAGCGAACATCTACGTGATCTTCTTCAACGTCAGCTGGGGCCCGATCATGTGGGTGATGCTGGGCGAGATGTTCCCCAACCAGCTCCGCGGATCGGCGCTTGCGGTCTGCGGCTTCGCGCAGTGGTTCGCCAATTACCTGATCGCGCAGAGCTTTCCGATCATGGCGGCGAAACTGGGACTAGCGGTGACGTACAGCTTCTACGCCGGGTCCGCGCTCATCAGCTTCTTCCTGGTCCAACGCTTCATCCAGGAAACGAAGGGGCGCGAGCTGGAGGACATGATCGGCTGACCCCCGTCGCGCCGCCCGGATCAGCGGCAGATGTCCGCGCCGGGCAGCGGGGCGTTGGCGGGCACCGCGACGTGGGCGGCGCTCGCCAGTGCCTCCAGCGTGGAGCTGGGCCCCGGCAGCGACAGGTCGGTCGCCGCGGCATAGAAGGGATCGGCTTCCGCGGCGGGTAGCGTCGTGAAGCCGAACCCCATCGCTTCGTACAGCGACAACAGTCGCGGGAGCATGCGCGCATCGAACGCGCCTAGGTGCATCAGCAAGACATAGGGAATGTCCCGACCCAGTACCGCGCGTGCCAGCATCCGCGACCGTTCGGCCTGCCGGCGCGCGGCCGCCAGGTAGCTGGATTCCAGACCGCGGATCGCCACGCCATCGCCCTTGGCGACGCAGCGCGCGAACGCATCGTTCCACGCATAATCGCCGAAGCTCATCGTGACCGCCGCCACGCGGTAGCCTTTGGCCCGCAACGACGCGCGGACCGTCTCGCGCGTCGCCGGCTCGCGACCCTCCGAGAGGAAGGGATAGCGGAACCAGTGCCAGTCGCCGCCGCCCGCGACCGTGGCGAGTGGTCCTTCGTTGCGCGCGGCGTCCGCCAGG
>CAXTVB010000104.1:8130-9281 GCA_964247555.1 uncultured Sphingomonas sp.
ACATGGTCGAATGTATGGTTGCCGATCGGCAGCCCGGCTACACGCCATGCCGCCAGCACGCGCGGCGATTGCGGATCGCCCGCCCCGAACCCGCCGTTCATGAACCCGAACGCCGGGGCGTGGTGCGCGGCGACCGCGTCGATGATGGCGCGCACAATCGTCAACCGGTCGCCGCCCGCCGGCAACGGTCCATGCGCAGGTAGATCGTCGAAGGTCAGCGCGATCATCGGCCGCGCCGGCAGCGTCGGGTCGAACAGCGACAGCGGAACCGCGTCCGCCATCGCGCGGTATCCGGCCTCGCCCGGGTGCAGATGATCGCCCGAATCAAAGGCGGGCAGCAGCCGGTCGGTGCGAGCGGGATCGCGCAATGCGCGGTCGAAATCGACTACGCCGTCGAAGGTCCCGGAACTGCGGATGAAGGCGTTGATCGCTTGGCGATCCGCCTCGCTTTCGGGGCCCGGATGATAATAGTCGTTGCCGACGAAAGGCGTGATCGTGCCGCCGATCAGGCGGATATTGTGGTCGTGCGCGCGGGTGACCATTTCGCGATAGGCATCGGTGATCGCACTCACCATCGCACGGTGCGCGGACGCGTTCACCGGATGGTCGCGGGTCAGGACGCCCAGGTCGTTGACTCCCTCCAGCAGAATCGCGGCCTTCACGCCCGGATGCGCGATCACGTCGCGATCGAACCGGGACACGAGGCTGGGGCCGAGCCCGTCCAGCAGAACCCGGTTGCCGCCGATCCCCTCGTTGATCACCGACAATCCGCCCGGCGCGACACGCCGTGCGAGGACGTCCGGCCAGCGGGCGTTGCTGTCGTCGGGTATGCCGTGGCCGTCGGTGATCGAATCGCCGATCGCGACGATCGTGCCCGACGACGCGCCGCCGCCGACCTCGACATCGGCCAGGCTCCACCATCCGCCGATCCGCTTGGCGCCGGGCAGGTCGGCCCGCATCGTGACGTCGCCTTCGGCGAGGAAAGTGGTGGCGCGGGCGCCGGGGTGGCTGGTTCGGTGGGCGACGGGGCTGGGCAGATACAGGCTGATCGACAGATCGTCGCCGGGTACGACCGTATCATTCGCGATCGGATCGGCGAGGCGCTCCGTACCCGCCGGGATGGTGACCGACCGTGCGCCGGCGAAGGTCAG
>CAXTVB010000105.1:0-9133 GCA_964247555.1 uncultured Sphingomonas sp.
GTCGAAGCTGGCGGTGAACCCCTTGTTCTCCGCCCGCGCCATCCGCCGCATCGCTTCGTCGATGGTGCGGCCCATGACGAAGATCTCGCCCATCATCTTCATGGCCGCCCCCACCGCCTGCCGGACGAACGGCTCGCCCGCGCGGCTGATGAGGCGGCGCAGCGGCCCCTGCTCGCCCTCCCCCACCAGCGCGCGCCCGACGACCAGTCCCCAGGTGGCGACGTTGACCAGTTTCGACGACGACTCGCCCGTATGCGCGCGCCAGTTCGCGTCGCCCAGCTTGTCCGCGATCAGCAGGTCCGCGGTCTCCGGATCGGGCACGCGCAGGAACGCCTCGGCCAAGCTCAGCAGCGCGACGCCCTCGGTCGAGTTCAGCCGATATTCCTGCAGGAACTGGTTCACCCAACCCCGCGACTGGGCTGCGCGCAGATCGGCCAGCAGTCCCGAGGCATGCCCGATCACCCGGTCGCGCGAATCG
This sequence comes from uncultured Sphingomonas sp., assembly GCA_964247555.1. Classification (GTDB taxonomy): domain Bacteria; phylum Pseudomonadota; class Alphaproteobacteria; order Sphingomonadales; family Sphingomonadaceae; genus Sphingomonas. The sequence continues at coordinate 479 of CAXTVB010000105.1, forward strand.
GGGGTCAGTGTCGCACGGTCCAGCAGCGGTTTTAGAACATCGGGTTCGGCGGCGCGGTACAGCTTCGCCATGGATTTGCGGGCGTCTGACGTTACGGCGTGGGACATGATCGAGCTTTCGGTCGGCGGAAGGCTTGCGGTGCGGGTATGCCCGCGCCTAGAGAACGCCCGCGCTAAGCCATATTTCGCTTCGAAGGGAAACACCGTGACGACGATCACCGTCGAGGAGATGAAGAACCGGATCGGCAGCGAGACCGTTTCCGACTGGGTCGAGGTCACGCAGGCGATGATCGACAAGTTCGCGGATGCGACCGGCGATCATCAGTTCATCCATATCGATCCTGCGAAGGCCGCGATGACCCCGTTCGGCGGCACCATCGCGCACGGTTTCCTGACGCTGTCGCTGATGCCGTTGTTGTCGTCCAAGGTCGCGGATGCGCCGACGCTGGAAGGCGTGAAGATGGGCGTCAATTACGGGGGCAACAAGGTTCGCTTCCTGACCCCGGTCCGCTCCGGCTCCAAGGTCCGGGGCCGCTTCAAGATGCTGGAATTCGAAGAGAAGCGTCCCGGCCAATATCAGCAGACCAACGAATTCACCGTCGAGATCGAGGGCCAGCAAAAGCCCGCGATGATCGCGGAATGGATCAGCCAGATCTTCGTTTAATCTTCTCCCCCTCCCGCTTGCGGGAGGGGGCCGGGGGGTGGGCGCCCGCTCTCCGCTGAATTCATCGCCTGGCGAAAGCGGGCGCCCACCCCCAGCCCCTCCCGCAAGCGGGAGGGGAGCAAAGGAAATCACATGCGTTCCGCCGTCATCGTCTCCACCGCCCGTACCCCGATCGGCCGCGCCTATCGCGGTGCGTTCAACAACCTGCCCTCGCCCACCCTCGCCAGCCACGCGATCAAGGCCGCGGTCGAGCGTGCGGGGATCGACGGCGCGGAAGTACAGGACGTCGTGTTCGGTGCCGCGCTGCAGCAGGGCGTTCAGGCAGGCAACATCGCCCGCACGTCGCTTCTGCGCGCCGGCTTGCCGACGAGCGTTTCGGGCATGTCGGTCGATCGCCAGTGCGCCTCGGGCCTGATGGCGATCGCGACCGCGGCGAAGGAGATCGTCGTCGACAATATGGACGTCACGATCGGCGGCGGCGTGGACAGCATCAGCCTCGTGCAGACCCCGAAGATGAACGTCGCGCCGGACCCCGAACTGATCGCGATGCACAAGGCGATCTATATGCCGATGCTGCAGACCGCCGAGATCGTCGCCAGCCGCTACGGCATCAGCCGCGATGCGATGGACGAATACGCGCTGCAGTCGCAACAGCGTACCGCCGCCGCGCAGGCCGCCGGCAAGTTCGACGACGAGATCGTTGCGGTGAGCGCGACGATGGCGATCGTGAACAAGGAAACCAAGGAAGTCAGCCACAAGGACGTCACCTTGTCGAAGGACGAGGGCAACCGCGCCGACACGACGCTGGAAGGACTGAAAAGCCTCAAGGCGGTCCTGCCCGAGGGCACGATCACCGCGGGGAACGCGTCGCAGCTGTCCGACGGCGCCTCCGCGAGCGTGCTTATGGAGGAGAAGGTCGCCGAGCAGCGGGGCCTGACGCCGCTCGGCCGTTATATCGGCATGGCGGTCGCGGGTACCGAACCCGACGAGATGGGCATCGGCCCGGTCTTTGCGATCCCCAAGCTGCTCGAGCGGTTCGGGCTGAAGATGGACGATATCGGCCTGTGGGAACTGAACGAGGCGTTCGCGGTGCAGGTGCTGTATTGCCGCGACAAGCTTGGCATTCCGGACGAACTGCTGAACGTCAACGGCGGCGCGATCTCGATCGGTCACCCATACGGCATGTCGGGTGCACGCATGACGGGTCATGCGCTGATCGAGGGCAAGCGGCGCGGTGCGAAGCACGTCGTCGTCACGATGTGCATCGGCGGCGGTATGGGCGCGGCGGGGCTGTTCGAGGTGCTCTGAGGTTGAAATTGATGCGCGGACATGCGAGATAACACTACGCAGCCGCAAATTCCTCCTTCTATGAGCCCCGGCCGTTGCAGCGGCTGGGGCTCGAATCGTTTGGGGCCGGACTTGCAGGCCCGACCCCGCCCGGCACCTTATCTGTGACGCGATACTTCGATGATCTTCACGACCAGGGTCGCGAAGGCGAAGATTACGCCCAGAAACAGGCACAGATCGGCAAGCCGCATATGCTTGCTCCTTCTCTACCGCGGCACGATTACCGCCGCGTGGTCAACCTGCCCGTCGATATCTGTTGCCGCAACCAACCCGGCAGTGATCCGTTCGGATATCGATCGTTTTCCAGGAAGAGGACCGATATCATGGCCGACCAGCACACCCCGCAGGAAGTCGCGGAGAAATTCATCGACAAGCTGAAGAGCAGCCCCTTCGTCATGATCGGCCTGGAGGGCGCAGACCAGCATCACGAACCGATGACCGCGCAGATCGACGACGATCAGCCCAACACGCTGTTCTTCTTCGCCGGGCGCGACAATCGGATTGCCGGCGGTGGCCGCGCGATGGCACAGTTCGTCAGCAAGGGGCACGACTTCTTCGCCTGCCTGGACGGCACCGTGTCGCGCGACGACGATCGTGCGGAGATCGACAAGCTGTGGAACAAGGCAGCCGAGGCCTATTTCCCAGGCGGCAAGGAAGACCCCGATCTGACGCTGCTGCGTTTCGACATCGACAGCGCGGAATTGTGGGAAACCGACATCGCGCTGTCCGGCCGATTGAAGATGCTGTTCGGCGGCACGATCAAGCCGCAAGAGAATGGCAGCCACGCCGTCGTCGACAGCGTCGCCTGAGCGACCGGACTCGCGGCGAACCTAACCGTTCGCCGCGATCCAATCTTCGACGACGGGTGCGATGACATCGCGCCAGCGTGCGCCGTTGAAGATCCCGTAATGCCCCGCCCCGTCGGCCATCAGATAGCGCTTCTTCGCGTCGGGCAGGTTACCGGCCAGCGTCAAGGCTGCCTTGGTCTGGCCCAGTCCTGAAATGTCGTCGCGCTCGCCTTCGATCGCCAACAGCCCGATATCGGTGATCGCACCCGGGTCCACACGGCGTCCGCGATGCGTCATCGTGCCATTGGGCAGCGCATGCGTTTGGAACACCACGTCGATCGTCTGGAGATAGAATTCCGCGGTCATGTCGCAGACGGAGCGATATTCGTCGTAGAAGGCCTTGCTCGCATCCGCGCTCTCGCCGTCGCCGGCGACCAGATGCTTGAACATGTCCCAATGGCTGTTCATGTGGTTGCCGAGGTTCATCGACATGAACCCCGCAAGCTGCAGGAACCCCGGATAGACCTGCCGCCCCGCGCCCGGATAGCTCGCCGGGATCGTCGCGATCACGTTCTGTTCGAACCACGCGAACGGACGCTGCGTCGCCAGCGTGTTGACCGCGGTCGGCGCCTCGCGCGTGTCCACGGGCCCGCCCATCATCGTCAGCGTCTTGGGACGCCAGCGGTGCGCGTCCGCGCTCATCAAGGCGGCGGCGGCGTAGCAGGGTACGGACGGTTGGCAGACCGCGAGCATATGCGCGCGTGCGCCATCGCCGGCCTCGCCGATCACGGTCAGGAAATCGATCAAATAGTCGACATAATCGTCGAGGTCGAAGCGGCCATGCGCCAGCGGCACCATCTTCGCATCGCGCCAGTCGGTGACGTAGACGTCCGCGCTGGGCAGCATCCGTTCGACGGTCCCCCGCAGCAGCGTCGCGTAATGGCCCGACATCGGCGCGACGATCAGCAGCTTCGGGCCACCCACGACCCCCTCGCGGACGAAATGCTTGAGCTGCCCGAACGGCCGACGCGCGACGATGTCCTCGCGGACGGCAACGCGCTTGCCGTCGACGGTCGTGGTATCGAGCCCGAACGCAGGCTTGCCGCGCGGCGCGGCGGCATGCGCGAACACCTCCAGCGCCGATGCCATGACCGTGCCACCGCCCATATACGAAAAGGGATTGGCCGGGTTCGACAGCATCGACGCGCCGAAATCCGCCATCGCACCGGCACCCGCCATCATCGAACGCTGCATCTCGTACATGTCGTAGAGCATCGGGTATCCTCACGGCGGACCTGCCGTCCTCTTCCTATCCGCATTTTTGCACTGCACAATCGATGATTGCGTATGCGAACAACCGGTTGTGCCGTCGTCGTTGAGCCGAGAGGGGCGGACTGCTAAGCCGTGACATGGCCCGACGACCAAATCCCACGACCGCGACACCAGCCGCCACCCCCCGCCGTCTGGGCAGCCTGAAGATGGTGTGGCACTTTGCCGCGCATTATCCCTGGCAAGTGGCGGCCGCGCTCGCGGCGTTGCTTGTCACATCGCTGGTGACCGCGTCGATCCCCTATCCCATCCGGTCGATGATCGATCGCGGCTTCTCGCACGGCGGCGACGATGCGCATATCGACCAGGTGTTCTACGCGCTGTTCGGGCTCGTGGCGTTGCTGGCGCTCGGCACCGCGGTACGGTTCTATTTCGTGTCCTGGCTCGGCGAGCGCGTGGTCGCGGATGTGCGCGTGGCGGTGCAGCGCAACCTGCTGGGCCTCGCGCCGCGGTTCTTCGAAGAGAACCGACCCGCCGAAATCGCGTCGCGTCTCACCGCCGATACCGCACAGATCGAAACCGCGGTCGGCACCACGGTGTCCGTCGCGCTGCGCAACACGCTGACCGGGATCGCCAGCGTGGCGACGATGTTCGTCCTCGCACCCAAGCTAGCCGGGTCGCTGCTGCTCGCGATCCCCGTCATCATCCTGCCGATCGTCCTGCTCGGCCGGCGCGTACGCGGCTTTTCGCGCACCAGCCAGGACCGGATCGCGGATATCGGCGCGATCGCGGTGGAGACGCTCGGCGCGATGAAGATCGTGCAGGCGTTCGGGCAGGAAGCGCGCGAGGGCGAACGCTTCGCGAGCGCCGTGGAAGACGGTTTCGCCGCCGCCAAGCGGCGCATCCGCATCCGTGCGCTGATGACCGCGCTCGTCATCGCGCTCCTTTTCGGGGCGATCCTCTGGCTGCTGTGGTCGGTCGTGTCCGATGTCGCCGCGGGGCGGCTGTCGGGCGGATCCTTGACCGGATCGCTGGTCGCGGCATTCCTGGTCGCGGGATCGTTCGGATCGCTGACCGAGGTGTATGGCGACCTGTTGCGGTCGGCCGGTGCGGCGGAGCGGCTGCACGAATTGCTGACCGAAGTCCCGGGCATCGCCGCGCCTGCCGATCCCGTGCCGCTGCCCGAACCGCCCCGCGGCGCGGTCGCGTTCGATCACGTCACCTTCCACTACCCGACCCGCCCCGACATGGCGGCGCTGCATGATTTCTCGCTGACCGTCGCGCCCGGGGAAACGGTCGCGATCGTCGGCCCCTCTGGCGCGGGCAAGTCGACGCTGTTCCAGCTGCTCCAGCGCTTCTACGACCCCTCCCTGGGCACCGTTCGGGTCGATGGCGTCGCGCTGCCGCTCGCCGACCCGGCGGCGATCCGCGCCCGGATCGCGATGGTGCCGCAGGATACGGTGATCTTCGGCGCGTCGGCGCGCGACAATCTGCGTTACGGCCGCTGGGATGCCGACGATGCCGCGATCTGGGCGGCGGCGGAGGCGGCGAATGCCGCCGAATTCCTGCGGCGCCTGCCGGATGGACTCGACACCTTCCTGGGCGAGGCCGGCGCGCGTCTGTCGGGCGGACAGCGCCAGCGCGTGGCGATCGCGCGCGCGCTGCTGCGCGATGCGCCGCTGCTGCTGCTCGACGAGGCGACGAGCGCGCTGGACGCCGAAAGCGAGCGGCTGGTGCAGCAGGCGCTCGACCGGCTGATGCAGGGCCGTACGACGCTGGTCATTGCCCACCGCCTCGCCACGGTGCGCGCCGCCGACCGTATCGTCGTGATGGACGAGGGCCGCATCGTCGAACAGGGAAGCCACGCCGCACTGTCCGCCAGCAGCGGGCTCTATGCGCGGTTGGCCAGCCTGCAGTTCAACGAGGCGGCGTAACCAGGAGGATGAGGACATGCGCGACTTCGATCTGATCGTATACGGCGCGACCGGCTTCACCGGCCGGCTTGTCGCCGAATATCTGGTGCAGGCCTATCCGACCGGGGGGCCGCGCTGGGCGATGGCCGGGCGCAGCGAAGCGAAATTGGCCGAAGTCCGCGACCTGATCGGTGCGCCCGCGGACACGCCGCTGGTCGTCGCGGACGCGTCCGATCCCGTAAGCCTGAAGACGATGGCGGAACGGGCGCGCGTCGTGCTGACCACCGTCGGACCATACCAGCTCTACGGCAACGACCTCGTCGCGGCCTGCGCGGCGGCCGGCACCGCCTATGTCGATCTGTGCGGCGAGCCCGCCTGGATGCGGCACATGATCGACGCGCATCAGGACGCGGCGAAGGCCAGCGGCGCGCGGATCGTGTTCAGCTGCGGGTTCGACTCCACTCCGTTCGACCTCGGCGTGCAGTCGCTCCAGGAATGCGCCGTCGCCAAGCACGGAGTACCCGCCCCGCGGGTGAAGGGCCGGGTGCGCAAGATGCAGGGCGGCTTTTCGGGCGGCACCGCGGCCAGCCTGAAGGCGACGTTGGCCGCCGCCGCCCGCCATCCGTCGATCGTCGCGCTGCTGACCAACCCCTTCGCCCTGACGCCGGGCTTTTCGGGGCCGCACCAGCCGATGGGCCTGCTGCCCGAATATGACGGGACGATCGGCGCCTGGATCGCGCCGTTCATCATGGCGCCGATCAATACCAAGAACGTGCACCGCACCAATTTCCTACTGGGTCAGGCGTACGGCAAGGACTTCGTCTATGACGAGATGATGGTCGCGGGGCTCGGCGATGTCGGGCGCGCGGCGGCGGAGGCGATCTCGAGGCTCAATCCGCTCGCCTCCGACAAGGGACCGAAACCGGGCGAGGGACCATCCAAGGAGGACCGCGACAACGGCTTCTACGATCTGCTGTTCGTGGGACTGATGCCGGACGGGTCGCGGATGGATTGCGTCGTCACCGGGGACCGCGATCCGGGCTATGGATCGACCAGCAAGATGATCGCCGAGACGGCCTTGTGCCTGCTGGAGACGGAGGGCGATGGCGGCATCTGGACGCCGGGGGCGCTGCTGGGGGCGACGTTGCGGCACCGGTTGCAGGACAAGGCCGGCCTGACGTTCAGGGCGGGGTGACCTCCGTCATGCCGGGCTCGTCCCAGCATCCAGAGCCGCGGGCGATCCGCTGTTTGGCTCTGGACCCCGGCACAAGGCCGGGGTGACGAGGCCTACCGCTTCTTTCCCTGGTGCCGGATGTTCATCGGCCGGCCGCGGTGTTTCACCACCCGGTCACCCCGGCGCGGCGGTGCAGCCTGTTTGCCACCGGGCAGCTCGAACCGGAGCCCGCCGGAAACCGGGTTCGCCTCGGCCAGCTTCAGATCGAGCCGCTGGCCCAGCGTGTACACATCGCCGCTGGTCTCCCCGGTGAGCGTGCGTGCCGCCTCGTCGAAGCGGAAATACTCGCCGCCGAGGTCCCGCACCGACAGGAGGCCGTCGCCGCCGACGCCCTCCACCGTCGCGAACAGCCCGAAATTGGCGATACCGGTGATCCGCGCCGGCATCGTCTCGCCGACCCGTTCGGACAGATAGGCGGCGACGTACCGGTCCATCGTGTCGCGCTCCGCCTCCATCGCGCGGCGTTCGAGGCGACTGATCTGCTCCCCCACCGCCTCCATGTTCGCCGCATCCGCCGCCGGTAGCGCGCCGGGACCGAGATTGTAGCTGCCTACGAGCGACCGGTGGACGAGAAGGTCCGCATAGCGCCGGATCGGCGAGGTGAAATGCGCGTAGCTGCCGAGTGCGAGGCCGAAATGGCCGTGGTTCGCCGGACCGTAATACGCCTGGGTCTGCGTCCGCAGGACCTGCTCCATCACCTGCGGCCGGAAATCGGCGTCGCCGATCCGGTCGAGGACATGGTTGAACGTGGAAGGCCGCACGACCTGCCCGAGCGCGAACGCGACCTCGAACGTCGCGAGATATTCCTTCAATGCGACCAGCTTCTCGCGGCTCGGCGGTTCGTGGATACGGTACATCACCGGCGCCTTCTTCGCCTCCAGCGCCTTCGCCGCGGCGACGTTGGCGGCGATCATATAGTCCTCGATCAGGCGGTGCGCATCGAGCCGTTCGCGCGGCGCGACGGAGAGCAAGCGTCCCTTCTCGTCCAGGACGACCCGGCGTTCGGGGAGATCGAGATCGAGCGGCGCGCGCGCGTCGCGGGCCTTGGCGAGCGCGTGCCAGCAGGACCAGAGGGGTTCGAGAATGCCTTGTAATTCCTCCCCGGGACGGGATGGGGGACCGTCGGCAAAGCCGATGGTGGAGGGGGCGGGCCGCATGCGCTCCACTCCTGGCGCCCCCCCTGCACCAGCTTCGCTGGTCCCCCTCCCCGTCCCGGGGAGGAATTCATCCGCAATCGCCTGCGCATCCTCATACGCAATATTCGCAACCAGTCGCACGACCGCGCGTGTGAAGCGCCAGGACAGCAGCGCGCCGTCCTTCCCGATTCGCAAATGACACGCCAGCGCCGCACGGTCCGCGCCCTCCTTCAGCGAACACATGTCGGCGGACAGAATCTCGGGCAGCATCGGCACGACGCGATCGGGGAAATACACCGAATTCC
>CAXTVB010000106.1:0-9125 GCA_964247555.1 uncultured Sphingomonas sp.
GCACCGTGCAGGGCATGAAGTTCCCCGGTGCGCCCTACGGCCTGAAGATGGCGTGCGGCGAGAATCCCAAGCGCGTCTACGGCAGCAAGGGACGGGAGCCCTCGACCCGTATGGGCAATATCGCGGTCGATCGCATTACCTGGGCGAAGGCGGTCGAATATAAGCGCAAATGGGACAAGTACGAACGCGACGGCGGCGAACCGCCCGCGCGCGATATCCAGATGGACACGCTGCGCGGCGTGCTGGACGGCGAGATCCGGGTGCAGAACCACTGCTATCGCTCGGACGAGATGGCCAACGTCATCGATATGTCGAAGGAATTCGGCTATCACGTCGCCGCGTTCCACCACGCGGTCGAGGCGTACAAGATCGCCGACCTGCTCAAGGCGAACGACGTCTGCGCCGCGGTCTGGTCCGACTGGTACGGATTCAAGATGGAAAGCTTCGACGGCATCCGCGAGAACCTGGCGCTGCTGCAGAAGGCCGGCACGTGCGCGATGATCCATTCGGACGACGAGAACGGCATCCAGCGGTTGAACCAGGAAGTCGCCAAGGCGCTGGCCGCCGGACGGCGCGCTGGGATCGATATCCCGGATGCGGTGGCCTGGACGTGGCTGTCGTACAACCCTGCCAAGGCGCTGGGCATCGAACAGCGTACCGGAAGCCTGAAGCCGGGCAAGATGGCGGACGTCGTGCTGTGGAACGGCAATCCGTTCAGCGTCTATACCCGGCCCGAAAAGGTCTGGATCGATGGCGCGCTGCTGTACGACGCCAACGATCCGGGACGGCGACCAGTGTCCGATTTTGAACTCGGCCAGCCGGGCATGGGAGATGTGAAGTGAAGGCGCTCCTGCCCCTCCTGGCTGCAACCGCCGCCGCGCTGATCGGGGCACCCGCCTGCGCGCAGACGGTTGCCGTCGTCGGCGGTATGCTGGCGATCGGCGACGGTAGCCAGCCGATCGCGAACGGCACCGTCGTCTTTCGCGACGGTCGCATCGTCGCCGCGGGCGCGAACGTCGCGGTGCCCGCGGGCGCGACCGTCGTCGATGCGCACGGCAAATGGATCGCAGCCGGCATCGTCGCGGGATTCACCAATCTGGGACTGGTCGATGCCGACGGCGTCGAGGAGAGCAACGACGAGCGTGCGGGCAAATCGCCCTTCGCCGCCGCGATCGACATCGCGCCGTGGATCAACCCGACCGCGGACGTGATCGGCGACGAGCGGCTGGGGGGCGTGACCCGTGCGATCGTGGCGCCGGGTAGCGGCGGATCGATCTTCGCCGGGCAAGGCGCGGTCATCGACCTCGGCGTCGGCGCGCCGCCGGTGACGAAACCGCGCGCGTTCCAATATGTCGAACTGGGCGAGGATGGCGGGCGTCAGGCGGGCGGCAGCCGCCCCGCCGCCTTCGCGATGTTCCGCGATGCGCTGGCGCAGGCTGCGGACTATCGACGATCGCCCGCGAACTTCGGCGGACGCGAGAAGGATTCGCTGCTGAAGCGCGGCGACGCCGAGGCGCTGCTGGCGGTCATCGACGGCCGTACCCCGCTGCTGGTCCATGTCGAGCGTGCGAGCGATATCCTGGCGGTGCTGGCGCTGCCCGCAACCTATCCCAAGCTCAAGATCGTGCTGCTGGGTGCGACCGAAGGCTGGACGGTCGCACGTCAGATCGAGGCGGCGCATGTCCCCGTGATCGCCGCTGCGATCGCGGACCTGCCCGCCGCGTTCGAGAAGGTCGCAGCGACCGAGTCGAACGTCGGACGGATGACGCGTGCGGGCATTCCGGTCGCGATTTCCACGGTCGGGGCGAACACCGCGCCGGGCGAGCATGTTCTGACGCAACTGGCCGGCAACCTGGTCGGCTTTGCGAAGCTGCCCGGGGCGACGGGGCTCGATTGGGGGCAGGCGTTCGCGACGATCACCTCGAAACCGGCGCTGGCGATGGGGATGGACGGGGAGATCGGCTCGCTGCGTCCCGGTCGCCGTGCCGACGTCGTGCTATGGGACGGCGATCCGCTCGAACTGTCGTCGAACACCGTCGCGATCTGGATCGACGGGCGTGCGCAGCCGATGACGTCGCGACAGACGGAATTGCGCGACCGGTACAGGGTGCCGGGCGAAGGGGCGTTGCCGAAGGCGTATGAGCATTGATGAGCCCGTCACCCCGGCCTCGTGCCGGGGTCCAGAGTCGCAGGCGATGTCGCTCGTGACTCTGGATGCCGGGACGAGCCCGGCATGACGGAGCGGAACGGCCGCCTCGGCGACGTCGTCCGCGTCGCGAGCGGCAATTTACTCGAAATGTACGATTTCATGGTGTTCGGCTATTTCGCTGCCGCCATCGGCCAGGCCTATTTTCCTGCGGGCGACGAATTCGGCACGCTGCTGAAATCGCTCGCCACGTTCGGCGTCGGGTTCCTGATGCGGCCATTGGGCGCGATCGTGCTGGGGGCGTTCACCGACCGGCATGGACGGCGCGCGGGACTGCTGCTGACGCTGGGCCTGATGGCGGCAGGCATCGTCACGCTCGCATTCACGCCGGGCTACGCGACGATCGGGCTCCTCGCACCGATCCTCGTCCTGTTCGGGCGGCTGGTGCAGGGATTTTCCGCCGGCGCCGAACTCGGCAACGTGTCGGTGTACCTGGCAGAAATGGCGCCACCGGGGCGGCGCGGCTTCTACGTATCGTGGCAATCCGCCTCGCAGCAGGTGGCGGTGATGGTCGCCGCGCTGATCGGCGTCGCGCTGTCCGCGGTCCTGACGCCGGCGCAATTGACCGCATGGGGCTGGCGCGTGCCGCTGGCGATCGGGTGCGCCGTGGTGCCGCTGCTGTTCCTGCTGCGACGCCATCTGCGCGAAAGCCCGGGGTTCGAGCCACGCGCCGAAACGCCCGGCTTCGCGGCGATCGCCCGCCAGCTATGGACCGGTCGCGCCAGCATCACGGTGGGCATGGCGCTGGTCCTCATGACGACGGTCAGTTTCTACATGATCACCGCCTACACGCCCACCTTCGGAAAGTTGCTGCATCTGCCAGAACGCGCGAACCTCCTGGTGACCGCGGGTGTCGGCGCATCGAACCTCGTCTGGCTGCCGGTGATGGGGGCATTGTCCGATCGGATCGGACGCAAGCCGATCCTGATCGCATGCACCGTGCTCGCGATCCTGACCGCCTATCCCGCGATGGCATGGCTGACCGCCGCGCCCAGTACGCCCAAGCTGATCGCGGTCGAGCTATGGCTGTCCGCGATCTATGCCAGCTACAACTCCGCGATGGTCGTGTACCTGACCGAGATCGTACCGCGCTCCGTCCGCGCGTCCGGGTTCAGCCTGGCGTACAGTCTCGCGACCGCGGTCGGCGGGTTCACGCCTTTCGCGGTGACCTGGCTGATCGCCCGGACGCACGACCTGGCGATCCCAGGTGCGTGGCTGACCGTCGCGGCGATCGTCAGTCTGGCGGCGACTTTGGTGGCGCGGCCGCATGCGACCGATCAGGAGGCGGCGGAGACCGTCCGTTCGGATGCGCTGCGCACCGCGGCGAGCAACGCGTCGCTGCCATAGGGCTTGGGCAGCAGGACCGCGCCGTCCAGATCGTCGTCCGCGACCGACGCGATGTCGCCCGATGCGAACACCAGGCCGACCATCGGCCGCAACGTCCGCGCCCGCGCTGCCAGTACCGATCCCGAGGCGCCGGGGAGATTCAGATCGGTAACGAGGACGTCGATCGGCGCGGTCTGCAGGGCGGCCATCGCCTCCTCCGCGCTCGCCGCCTCGACGACGACGCAGCCTGCATCCTGCAACGCCTCGGCGGTGTTCGTACGGATCATCGCGTCGTCCTCGACCAGCAGCACCGTCGGGCCGGTCACGGGTACGGGTACGACCACGCCGTCCGCGATCGACCGCCGTTGCCGGTTGGTGGCCAGCACCTGACGGAACTTCCGGGCCAGCGCCTCGCGCGTATAGGGTTTGGACAACAGCTCCACGCCCGCATCCAGCTTGCCGCCATGCACGATCGAATTCTCGGTATAGCCCGACGTGAACAGCACCGCGATATCCGGCAGCCGCTCGCGTGCCTTGCGTGCCAGTTCCGGGCTTTTCAGCGTCCCCGGCATGACGACGTCGGTGAACAGCATGTCGATCTTCACGCCGCTTTCCACCACGTTCAGCGCGCTTTGCGCATCGACCGCCTTCAGCACGCGATATCCCAGGTCGCTCAGCATCTCGACCACGGTCGCCCGGACCTCGCCATCGTCCTCGACCACCAGCACCGTCTCGGTGCCGCCCATGATCGGTCCGGCATCGACCGACACCTCGACATCCTCGCTCTGCGTCGCACGCGGCAGGTACAGGCGGATCGTGGTGCCCTCGCCGATCTCGGAATAGATTTTGACGTGCCCACCCGACTGCTTGACGAAGCCGTACACCATCGACAGCCCGAGACCCGATCCCTTGCCCTCGCTCTTGGTCGAGAAGAACGGGTCGAACGCCCGCTCCATCACGTCGCGGCTCATGCCGGCGCCGGTGTCGGTGACCGCCAGCATCACATATTGGCCCGGGATCACCTCGTCATGCGTGCGCGCATAATCGTCGTCGAGATGGGCGTTGCCCAGTTCGATCGTCAGCTTGCCCGATCCCGCCATCGCATCGCGCGCGTTGATGGCGAGATTCAGCAACGCATTCTCGATCTGCACCGGATCGATGAAGCTGTTCCATAACCCGCCGCCGACGATCGTCTCGATCTCGATCCCCTCGCCGATCGCGCGGCGCAGCATGTCGTCCATCCCGCGCACGAAACGGGTAGCGTTCACGACCTTGGGCTCCAGCGCCTGCCGGCGTCCGAAGGCGAGCAGCTGCGCGGCCAGCTTCGACCCGCGCGACACGCCCGCCATCGCGTTCGCCACCCGACGCTCGGCCCGGTCGTTGCCGGCGATATCCTTCGCGAGCAGCTGGAGGTTGCCCGACACGACCTGGAGCAGATTGTTGAAATCATGCGCGACGCCGCCGGTCAGCTTGCCGATCGTCTCCATCTTCTGCGCCTGCGCCAGCTTCGACTCGGCTTGGCGGCGCTCGTCGATCTCCGCGATGACGCGCGCTTCCAGCGTTTCGTTCAGCTGGCGCAGCTGCTCCTCTGCGCGCTGGCGGTGCCGGACCTCGCGTTCCAGCAGCGCGGCATGTTCGCGCAGCGCATCCTCCGCGGCGCGGCGATGGGTGATGTCGGTATGGACGCCGACCCATTCCTGGATCGCGCCGGTGTCGTCCAGGATCGGCAGCGCACGGATCGCGAAGATGCGCCACGATCCGCAATGCCGCCGCACCCGGTGTTCGAACACGAACATCGCCTTGGCGGACAGCGCGCGCTGCCAGGCGGCGATCGTCGGTTGGGTATCGTCAGGATGGACCGCATCGGCCCAGCCATAATCCTGGTACTCCGCCTCGGACTGCCCGGTGAGCGCAGCCCAGCCGGGCTGTTCGCCGATCATCCGCCCGTCGGCGCTATTCGTCCACAACACGCCGTGCATCGCATCCATCGCGGTGCGGAACCGACGATTGCTCTGCGCAAGCAACGCCTCGCGCTCGGCGCGTTCCTCGACGTCGATGCCCAGCACGTGCACGCCGGGTACCTGCCCGCCGGGTTCGACATGCGGCACATAGCGGAATTCGAACCGACGTTCGCCGCCCGCGCACATCCGCAGCATCGCGGGCGACGAGAACGTCTCTCCCAGCAGCGCGCGGTCGATCGATTCGCGGCGGTCTGCGTAGAGCGCGTCGCCGAGCACATCGCGCATCGGGTGGCCGACGATCGAGTCGGGCGCCATCCCGAACACGTCCTCATACGCGGCGTTGGCGAAGCGGTAGACGTGATCGCGGTCGATATACGACACCAGCATCGGCACCGCATCGGTCACGCGGCGCAGTTCCGCCGCCGCGGCAGCGACCTGGCGCTCCGCCGCGACTCGCGCGCTGTTGTCGACGATGGTGCACATCACGCCACCCACGCCGCCGCGGGTTTCGTACACGGGGGTATAGAACAGATCGAGGATCAGCGTTTCGGTCCCCGCCGACCGCTTGAACATGATCGGCTGGTCGCGGTGCAGGACGGTCTCGCCCTTCAGCCCGGCCGCCAATATGGGCCGGTTCCAGTCCCAGACCTCCGGGAAGGCGGTCGCGACCGGACTGCCGAGCGCAGCGGGGTGCCGATCCCCCGCGATCGCGCGATAGGGGTCGTTGTAGAGCATGACGTGGTCCGGGCCCCACATCAGGACCGTCGCCACCGGCGAATGGAGTACCGTCGCCACCATCGTGCGCAATTCGGCGGACCAGGACCCGAACGGGCCGAGCGGCGTGGTGGTCCAGTCCCGGTCGCGGATCAGCGCGCCACATTCGCCGCCGCCGCCGATCGCCGCGACATCGGGCGGCGTCGCCTGGGCACGCAGCAGATCGAGCGCGGCACGAACGACCGCGCCTTCGTCGTCATAGTCGCCCGACGCCAATGCGGCGTCGACGAACTGATCGAGCGCGGGTGTGAGCGACACGGTGCGCGAAGGACGAGAGGCCATTTCGTGCCGGTGCGCGCACCGGGATTTTCTGTCAACAGACGAGTGATTGCGCCACCATGAGCCATCGACCGAAAGCGGGGTACGCGTGGCGGATATAAAAACTCGTTCGATCCCCGACGCCGCCGGTAGCATGGGCGACAGCGATGACGAACGATACCCACCGATGACGATGACGCATCTCGACCGCCTGGAAGCGGAGAGCATCCATATCCTGCGCGAGGTCGTCGCCGAAGCGGATCATCCTGTGATGCTATATTCGGTCGGCAAGGATTCGGCGGTGATGCTGCATCTGGCGAAGAAGGCGTTCTTCCCCGCCCCCCCGCCCTTCCCGCTGCTCCACGTCGACACGACCTGGAAGTTCCGTGCGATGTACGCGCTGCGTGACGAGGCCGCGGCGGAGGCCGGGATGGAATTGATCGTCCACCGCAACCCCGATGCGGTCGCGCAAGGGATCAACCCGTTCGATCACGGCGCGCGTCACACCGATCTGTGGAAGACCGAAGGACTGAAGCAGGCGCTCGATGCGCACGGCTTCGACGCCGCGTTCGGGGGCGCGCGGCGCGACGAGGAGAAATCCCGCGCGAAGGAGCGCATCTTCAGCATCCGATCGGCCGGGCACCGCTGGGATCCCAAGCAGCAGCGGCCCGAACTCTGGTCGCTATATAATGCGCGCAAGAACCGGGGCGAAAGCATCCGCGTCTTCCCGCTGTCGAACTGGACCGAGCTGGACGTGTGGCAGTACATCCAGGCGGAGGGGATCAGAATCGTCCCACTCTATTTCGCCGCGCCCCGCCCGACGGTGGAACGCGACGGGACGCTGCTGATGGTCGACGACGACCGTTTCCGCCTGCGGCCGGGCGAAGTGCCCGTCGAACGATCGATCCGCTTCCGCACGCTCGGCTGCTATCCGCTGACCGGCGCGGTGGAAAGCCGGGCGACGACGTTGTCGGACGTGATCCAGGAGATGCTGCTGACGACGACCTCCGAGCGTCAGGGCCGCGCGATCGACCACGACCAGGCGGCATCGATGGAAAAAAAGAAGCGGGAGGGGTATTTCTGATGGTGTCGTCTTCTTCCCCCCTTCCGCTTGCGGCAGGGGAAGTGGAAGGGGGCTACGCCCCCGATCCCCTCATCGCCGCCGACATCGACGCCTATCTCGCGCGGCATCGCAACAAGTCGCTGCTGCGCTTCATCACGTGCGGTTCGGTCGACGACGGCAAGTCGACGCTGATCGGACGGCTGCTGCACGATACGCGCGCGATCTTCTCCGATCAGCTTGCGGCGCTGGAGGCGGACAGCAAGCGGATGGGAACGCAAGGCCAGGCGATCGATTTCGCGCTGCTGGTCGACGGCCTGGCAGCGGAGCGCGAACAGGGGATCACGATCGACGTCGCGTACCGCTTCTTCGCGACGGAAAAGCGCAAGTTCATCGTCGCCGATACCCCCGGCCACGAACAATATACCCGCAACATGGTGACCGGCGCATCCACCGCCGACCTTGCCGTCATCCTGATCGATGCGCGCAAGGGCGTGCTGACGCAGACGCGGCGGCATAGCTACCTCGCGCACCTGCTCGGCATCGGACAGGTCGTGCTGGCGGTCAACAAGATGGACCTGGTCGGGTACGACCAGGCCACGTACGACGCGATCGTCGCCGATTACCGCGGGTTCGCCGAGGGGATCGGGATCGATGCGTTCACGCCCATTCCCATCTCGGGCTTTCGTGGCGACAATATCGCGAATGCGTCCGATGCGATGCCCTGGTACGCCGGCCCGACGCTGATCGCGCATCTCGAAACCGTGCCGGTCGATGCGGCGTCCGACGGACGCGCGCCGTTCGCGATGCCGGTGCAACGGGTCAACCGCCCCGATCTCGATTTTCGCGGATTCGCCGGCACGATCGCGGGCGGCAGCGTTGCGCCGGGCGATGCGATCCGCGTCCTGCCGTCGGGGCGGACGAGCAGCGTCGCACGCATCGTCACCAGCGAGGGCGATCTGGCCATCGCGGTCGCCGGCCAAGCGGTGACGCTGACGCTGGCGGACGAAGTCGACTGCTCGCGTGGCGACGTCATCGTCGACGCCGCCGATCCGCCCCAGGTCGCCGACCGATTCGAGGCGACGATCGTCTGGATGGCGGACGAGCCGCTGATCCCCGGCCGCGCCTATGCGTTCAAATCGGCGACGCAGACCGTTTCCGCGACCGTCCAGCCGCCCAAATACCAGATCAACGTCAATACGCTGGAGCAGCTGGCGGCGAAGACGCTGGACCTGAACGCGATCGGCGTCGCGGAGATCGCCACCGATCGGCCGATCGTCTTCGCACCCTATGCCGACAGCCGAACGCTGGGCGGGTTCATCCTGATCGACAAGGCGACCAACGCCACCGTCGCCGCCGGTATGATCCGGTTCAGCCTCAGGCGCGCACAGAATGTCCACTGGCAGGCTTTGGACGTCGGGCGCGAGGAACTGGCGCGGATCAAGAACCAGGTACCCAAGGTGCTATGGTTCACCGGACTGTCCGGGGCGGGCAAATCGACGATCGCCAATCTGGTGGCCAAGAAGCTGCACCGGATGAA
>CAXTVB010000107.1:0-562 GCA_964247555.1 uncultured Sphingomonas sp.
CCAGGTGAAGTATAAAGGCGCGGTCAAGGGGACGGCGCGCAACTGGAAGCGCTCGCTCGTCGTCTATGCGCTGATCGTCGTCGGCATGGCGGTCCTGTTCGTCCGCCTGCCGTCCGGGTTCCTGCCCGACGAGGACCAGGGGATCATGATCGCGCTCGTCCAGGGACCGTCGGGTTCGACCAGCGCGCGCACCGAAAAGGCGCTCGACACGGTTCGCGACCATTTCCTGAACACCGAGGGCAAGAACATCCAGGGCGTGTTCACCGTCAACGGTTTCAGCTTTGCGGGCGCGGGCCAGAATAGCGGCATCGCGTTCATCCCCCTGAAGGGCTGGGAAGATCGCGGTGGCAGTGCCAACAAGGCACCCGCGATCGCGGCCCGCGCGATGGGCCCGTTCTCGCAGTTCAAGGATGCGATGATCTTCGCAGTCGTGCCCCCCGCGGTCCAGGAGCTGGGCAACGCGACCGGCTTCGACCTGCAACTCGTAGACGATGCGGGCATCGGCCATGCCAAGCTGTTGGCGGCGCGAAACCCGGATACCACACTGGTCGTCGACCACCTC
>CAXTVB010000107.1:572-3907 GCA_964247555.1 uncultured Sphingomonas sp.
ATGTTGGGCATGGCGTCGCAGGATAAGTCGATGGTCGGCGTTCGCCCCAACGCGCTGGACGACGCGCCGCAGTTGAAGGTGAATGTCGATCACGAAAAGGCGCGGGCGCTCGGCCTCGACCTGTCGACGGTCAACGACACGATATCGACCGCATGGGGCGGCGCATATGTCAACGACTTCATCGACCGCGGGCGCGTCAAGCGCGTCTATCTCCAGGCCGACGAGCAATATCGCCAGGCGCCGGAGAATATCGGCGATTTCTACGTCCGCGGGGCGAGCGGAACGATGGCCCCGTTCACCGCCTTTTCCAGCCAGTCCTGGGCACAGGCCCCGGTCCAGCTGACCCGCTATAACGGGTTGCCGGCAATGGAAATCCTCGGCCAACCGGCACCCGGCATATCGTCGGGCGCCGCCATGAAGGCGATGGAGGGGATGCAGGCGAAACTGCCGCCGGGCACCCGGCTCGACTGGACCGGCCTCAGTTACGAGGAACGACTGTCGGGCGGTCAGGCGCCTGCGCTCTACGGCCTGTCGCTGCTGATCGTGTTCCTGTGCCTTGCCGCGCTGTACGAAAGCTGGTCGGTGCCGATCTCGGTCATGCTGGTCGTGCCGCTCGGCATCGTCGGGGCGTTGCTGGCGGCGACGCTCACCGGACTGAACGACGACATCTATCTGCAGGTCGGGTTGATCACGACGATCGGCGTGTCGGCGAAGAACGCGATCCTGATCGTTGAATTCGCCGAGGAGCGGATGCGGGACGGCATGAACGCGTTCGACGCGGCGGTCGCCGCGGCGAAACTCCGGTTGCGTCCGATCCTGATGACGTCGTTCGCGTTCATCTTCGGCGTGTTCCCGCTGGCGGTCTCGACCGGCGCGGGTGCGGGCGGGCAGAACGCGATCGGCCGCGCGGTGGTCGGCGGCATGTTGTCCGCGACGGTCCTCGCGATCTTCTTCGTGCCGATGTTCTTCGTCGTCGTGCTTCGGCTGTTCGGCCATCAGACGGGCGGCGAAGAGATCCACCGCGACAACCCCGATACCGATGGCGCGCACCCCGCGCCGCAGGGAGCCTGATGGCCGTGACCGTTCGTTTACCGCTCCTCGTCCTATTGGCGGCCACCACCGCCCTGGCCGGCTGCAACCTCGCGCCGCATTATGTCCGGCCGGAAAGCGCGGTGCCCCCCGCGCTGCCGCAGGGCGGCGTCTATCCGGCCGCGGCGACCGATGCGCGCGACATCACCAAGGTCGGCTGGCGGGACTTCTTCACCGACGGCCGGTTGCGCCAAGTGATCCAGCAGGGTCTGGACAATAACCGCGACCTCCAGCTCGCCGCCGCGAAGATCCTTCAGGCGCGCGCGCAATATCGCGTCCAACGCGCTGATCTGGTGCCGTCGACGGTCGCGACGGGGTCGGCGACCTATACCAACAACGTATTGGGCGCATCGGGCGCGACGAGCGGTGCATCGACGAGCGGCGGCACCGGGACGGGCGCGACGGGAACGACCGCGACGGGAACCGGCGCGGTCGGGACCTCGGTCGGCACCCAATCGGCCAACTATCAGTATTTCTCCGGCAATCTAGGCTTCTCTTCGTTCGAGCTCGACCTGTTCGGTCGCGTTCGCAACCTGAGCAAAGCGGCCCTCGAGCAATATTTTGCAAGCGAGGAAGCGCAGCGCAGCACGCGCATCAGCCTGATCGCGGAAATCGCCACCGCCTGGCTGACGATCGCGTCCGACGAGGACCAGCTCGCACTGTCGCAGCAAACGCTCGGCACCTTCAAGCAGACGTTCGACTTGACGAGCGCGCAGTTCCGCATCGGCACCGCGTCCGAACTGGAATCGCGCCAGGCGGAAACCAACTATCAGGCGGCGCGCAACGACATCGCGGTGCTCCGGACGCAGATCGCAAAGGACCGCAACGCGCTGGACCTGCTGGTCGGGGCGCCGGTGGCGACGCCGCTGCTGCCGGACGCACTCGGCGATGCGCGCGCCGGGATCGAAGTGCTCCCAACGGACCTGTCGTCGACCATCCTGCTGCGCCGCCCCGACGTGCTGCAGGCCGAGCACCAACTGATTGCGGAGAACGCGAATATCGGCGCCGCGCGGGCCGCGTTCTTCCCGACCATCTCGCTGACCGCGACTCTGGGCACGATCAGCACCGCGCTCGGCGGCCTGTTCGGCAGCGGGTCCGGGGTCTACACTGGAAGCCCGTCGATCTCGCTGCCGCTGTTCGACGGTGGCCGCAACAAGGGCAATCTCGACTATGCCCGTGCCTCGCAAAAGGCTGCGGTCGCGACCTACCAGAAGACGGTGCAGACCGCGTTCCGCGAAGTCGCCGACGCGCTGGCCGAGCGCGGCACGATCGACGAGCAGATCGCCGCGCAATCGGCGCGGGCCAATGCCGCGAACATCGCCGCGAACCTGTCGGACGCGCGCTACCGCGCCGGGGTGGATTCGTTCCTGACCACGCTGGATGCGCAACGCACCGCCTATGCTGCGCGCCAGCAGCTGGTGACGACGCGGTTCAACCGCGGCGGCAATCTGGTCGAGCTGTACCGTGCGCTGGGCGGCGGCTTGAACTGACCCCTTCGCGCATGGCTTGCCAGCGGCGTGGATCGGCGTACCTTGTCGAAAACGACAAGGAGAGACTCAGATGGCATCGATCGTCCCGTCCGTCAGCGATTTCCGCGGCGCCGATTTCCACGATGCCGATCCGGGAGGGGAAAGCCTCATCATTCTGCAAAGCCTGCTTTGCCTGATGCGCGAGAAGAACCTGCTGACCCGGGCCGATATGGAGGACCTTTGCCTGAAGGTCGAGCGCCGCGCGGCCGGTGTCAGCCAGATCCCCCTGCCCTGTTGTTCCGAAGCCGCGCACGGTGCGTCGGGCGTGATGCGGCGGCTGACCCGTTATCTGGGTGAACGATATGGCGGCAAGCATTTGCGCGCGTGAACCGGTAGCATCCTGTGCCGATCCGCTTCCAGAACGACCGCGACCGCTATATTCCGTCGGATATAGTATATAGCAAAATGTTCGATTGACGTTGCCTGACGTGAATATTGTTGCCCCTTCGTGAGTTGAGTGCGGTATCACGCGAAACCCAAGCGACCGATCGGTCCGCATTCGCCGCACTTCGAAGGAAATACCATGCCCATCCTTGGCGGGCACGACCCCCCCCCCCGCAGCATCCTGCCCGGCGCCGCGCCACCGTTGATCTTGGCGGAGGTGTAATTGTTGTAGTGCGGCACGGTCTCCGGGCCGACGATGGGCTTCAGGGTGCCGAGCGTCGAGAGCGGCACCATCCCGCCGGTAAAGGTGCCCTTTGCGGCGGAAAGTTGTGT
>CAXTVB010000107.1:3917-9001 GCA_964247555.1 uncultured Sphingomonas sp.
CTGTCGCGCTGACCGCGGTGCCGCCGGCCGAAGCGCAAGTGCCGGTACAGGAGATGCCCTCGACGATGCGCGTTTCGCTCGAGGTCAATGGCAAGCATCGCACGCTCGACGTGGATACGCGGACGACCTTGCTCGACGCGCTGCGCGAGCATCTGCAGCTGACCGGCACCAAAAAGGGGTGCGATCACGGCCAGTGTGGTGCCTGTACGGTCATCGTCGACGGTCATCGGATCAATTCCTGCCTCAGTCTGGCCGTCATGCATGACGGCGACCGGGTAACGACGATCGAGGGGCTGGGCACGCCCGACCGCCTCCATCCGATGCAGGCGGCGTTCGTCAAGCATGACGGCTACCAGTGCGGCTATTGCACACCGGGCCAGATCTGCTCCGCCGTCGCGGTGCTGGCGGAGATCAAGGCCGGCATTCCCAGCCATGTCAGCGCCAGCCTGACCGAGCGTCCCCACGCGACCAACATGGAAATGCGCGAGCGGATGAGCGGCAATATCTGTCGTTGCGGCGCCTATTCGAACATCGCCGAGGCCATGGCCGAAGTGGCGGAGCACGACGCATGAAGCCCTTCACCTATACGCGAGCGAAGTCCCCTGCCGAAGCGGCCGCTGCCGCCGCGCAACCGGGCACGAAGATCATAGCGGGCGGCACCAATCTGCTCGACCTCATGAAGCTGCAGATCGAAACGCCGTCGCATCTGGTCGACGTGCAGGACCTGAAGCTCGACCGGATCGAGGCGACCCCGGACGGGGGGCTTCGTATCGGCGCGCTGGTCCGCAACACCGCGCTGGCCGCGGATGACCGGGTGCGGCGCGATTACGGCGTGCTGACGCGCGCGATCGTCGCGGGCGCATCGGGCCAGTTGCGCAACAAGGCGACGACTGCGGGCAATCTGCTCCAGCGAACGCGCTGCCCGTATTTCTACGATACCAACCAGGCTTGCAACAAGCGGGTGCCGGGATCGGGCTGCGCGGCGATCGGCGGCTATAGCCGGCAGCTGGCGGTGATCGGAACGAGCGACGCTTGCGTCGCGATGCGGGTGCTGGATGCGGTGGTCGAGACGGTCGACGCGGCGGGTCGGAAGCGGGCGATCGCGATCGGTGATTTCCACCGTCTGCCGGGCGATACCCCGCAGGTCGAAACGGCGCTGATGCCGGGCGAACTCATCACCGCGGTTACCCTGCCCCGCCCGGTCGGCGGTACGCACGTCTATCGCAAAGTCCGCGACCGCGCGTCCTATGCGTTCGCACTCGTATCGGTGGCGGCGATCGTCCAGGCAGACGGCACGGGGAAGGTCGCGGTGGGTGGTATCGCCCCCCGGCCCTGGCGGGTGGAGGGGGCGGAGGCGCATCTGCCCCAGGGCGCGCACGCGGTTGCCACACCGCTGCTGACCGGCGCTCGTCCGACCCATGACAATGCATTCAAGGTGCCGCTGGTCGAGCGAACGCTCGCCGCCGCCCTAGCTGAAGCGAAGGCCTGATCGCATGAAGTTCGATACCCCCGCCGGCGAAAATCCGATCGACCAGCTGAAAGTCGTCGGCAAGCCGCACGATCGCATCGATGGCAAGTTCAAGACCACCGGCACCGCGCCCTACGCCTATGAGCGCCACGACGTCGCGCCGAACCAGGCCTATGGCTTCATCCTGGGATCGGCGATCGCCAAGGGCAGCATCGCGAGCATGGACCTGGCGCAGGCGAAGGCGATGCCGGGCGTACTTGCGATCGTATCGACGCTCGACATGCCCAAACTGCCGCTCGGGCGCGCGAACACGGCGCATCTGTTCGGTGGTGCCGAGATCGCGCACTATCACCAGGCCGTCGCTTTGGTCGTCGCCGAGACCTTCGAGCAGGCACGCGCCGCCGCCAGCGCGATCCGGGTGAACTATGTGCGGGCGAAGGGACAGTACGACCTCGCCGCCGTCGCACCGACTGCACCGCTCCACGGCGAAGGCGCACACAAGATCGACCGGGTCGGCGATTTCGCGACCGCGTTCGCGAAGGCACCGGTGACGGTCGACGCATCCTACACCACCCCCGACGAAACCCATGCGATGATGGAACCGTTCGCCAGCATCGCGTCGTGGAACGGCGACCGATTGACGGTATGGACGTCGAACCAGATGATCGCCTGGGCGAAGGGCGACCTCGCCAAGACGCTCGGCATCGCGCCCGACAAGATCCGCATCGACTCGCCCTATATCGGCGGCGGTTTCGGCGGGAAGCTGTTCGTCCGCGCGGACATCGCGCTCGCCGCGCTCGGCGCGAAGGCGGCGGGTCGGCCGGTCAAGGTCGCAATGACTCGCCCGATGATGGCGAACAACGCGACGCACCGTCCCGCCACCATCCAGCGGATCCGGCTGGGTGCGACACAGGACGGCAAGCTGATAGCGATCGCGCATGAAAGCACCAGCGGCAACCTGCCGGGCGGCAGTCCCGAAACCGCGGTGTCGCAAACGAAGCTGCTTTACGCCGGCGCCGACCGGATGACCGCGATGCGGCTGGCGTTGCTCGACCTGCCCGAGGGCAATGCGATGCGCGCGCCGGGCGAAGCGCCGGGGCTGATGGCGCTGGAAATCGCGATGGACGAGCTGGCCGAGAAGCTCGGGATGGACCCGGTCGCGCTGCGCGTCGCGAACGACACTCAGGTCGATCCCGAAAAGGCCGAGCGGAAATTCTCGCAACGGCAACTGGTCGAATGCCTGCAGCAGGGCGCCGCACGGTTCGGCTGGGACAAGCGCAACCCGAAGCCGGGACAGGTTCGCGAGGGGGCGTGGCTGGTCGGCATGGGTGTTGCCGCAGGTTTCCGGAACAGCATGGTCATGAAGTCCGCGGCACGCGTCCGCCTGGATGCGAAGGGCGTCGTGACGGTCGAGACCGACATGACCGACATCGGCACCGGCACGTATACGATCATCGCGCAGACCGCGGCCGAGATGATGGGTGTGCCGATGGACATGGTCGTGGTGAAGCTGGGCGATTCCGACTTTCCGGCGTCGTCGGGCTCGGGCGGCCAATGGGGCGCGAACAATTCGACCTCGGGCGTCTATGCCGCCTCCGTGAAGCTACGCGAGCAGGTCTCGCAGCACCTGGGACTGGACGCGACCAGTGCATCCTTCGCCGACGGGCAAGTGCATGCGGGCGGACGCAGCGCGAAGCTGGCCGATGCGGCGAAGGCCGGCCCGATCGTCGCCGAGGACGGCATCGAATATGGCACGCTGGACAAGCAATATCAGCAATCGACCTTCGCCGGCCATTTCGTCGAGGTCGCGGTCAACGCCTATACCGGCGAAACGCGCGTACGGCGGATGCTGGCCGTGTGTGCGGCGGGGCGTATCCTGAACCCCAAATCGGCGCGCAGCCAGGTAATCGGCGCGATGACCATGGGCGTCGGCGCGGCGCTCATGGAAGAATTGGCGGTCGACAAGCGTTTCGGCTTCTTCGTCAACCACGATCTCGCAACCTACGAAGTGCCCGTACATGCGGACATCCCGCATCAGGAGGTCGTCTTTCTGGACGAAGTCGATCCGATATCGTCGCCGATGAAGGCGAAGGGTGTCGGCGAATTGGGCCTGTGCGGCGTAGGCGCAGCGATCGCCAATGCGATCTACAACGCCACTGGCGTTCGGGTGCGCGATTACCCGATCACGCTGGAAAAGCACATGGCGGGCCTGCCGATAATGGCGTGAGCCGCGGGCTGCGTCAGCGCTTGCACGCTCCGGGCACATGCGCCGCCTTTTGATCGAGCGTGATGCTCATCGCGCCCTTGGGGGTCGTCCCCGCGACTTGCGCACGGCCGCTGAAGCCGCTCGCGTCATAGGTTCCGGTCCGGTTGATCCGGAACGGTGCACCCTGTTTCTGGGGACAGGACAGGACCTGCGTGTAGCGCCCGCCCGACAGTTCCAGGCTGTCCACCCGGCAATGCGCCTTGGGATCGGGTGCCAGCAGCACCGCGACGCCCGCTGCCGCCTGGTCGGGCGCGACGCACTTATATTCGGCCTTCGACCGGCCCTTCAACATCCGCAGCATGAAGCCCGGCACGCCGGGTATGTCGAAGGCGACGGCGGTCGAGGTGACGTCCCATCGGCCCGCCGCGATCGGCTGCACATCGGTCGCGCCGGACAGCAGCAGCAGCATCGGCATCAGGCGTTTCGGCATAGACGGCGCGTTCCCGGCGTCGGAGGAGACGACCATCGCCGGGACGCACGATGCGGTCCCGGCGACGGATATCGTCCGATTACTTGCCCTTGACGGCCGAATCCAGCGCATCGGCCTTGTTCGCGGCAGCGCCACGGACGGCGTCGGCACCATTGTCGAGCGCGTCCGCGCGGTTGTCGAGCGCCATTTCGGCATTGCCGCCAACGCTGTCCGCGGTGTCGCGCAACGCCGTGGCGTTCGCCTGCATCATGTCGGCGCTATTGTCCGCGGCGGAGACGACGTTCTCGGCGCCTGCGGTCTTGTGATCGCATGCGGTGAGCGACAACAGGCACGCGCCCGCGACGAGTATCAGTGATTTCTGCATATGCATCCCCTCTTGGTGATCGCCGATTCCCCGGCCTTCGCCGTTTCGTCCAAACCAGCGGGCGGAGCAAGCGCGAACGGCATCGTCGCGCACGCATAGTGCGGAACCATGTGCGCCGGTCATGGTTGATTGCGCGTAACATTCATTCGGCTTTTCAGCGGTTTAACCTGCGTCAAGTCGATCCTGATACTTCATCGAAGGACGCGTGCATGGCCAATGGCACAGCAGAGCATATCGACGACGCGCCCGCGACGACTTGGAAGAAAGGCGACGCCTCCGCCGATCTGCCGGGGGCGCAGGGCGATGCGGCGACCGCCGCGGCGGTCACGATCAATCGGCCGGCCGACGAGCTGTTCGCCTATTTCCTGGACTTCGCCAACCTTGCGACGTTCATGGAGAATGTCGAACGGATCGACGTCCTCGATCCCAAGCGTTCGCATTGGGTCGTGAAGGCGCCGGCCGGCAAGACGGTCGAGTGGGACGCGACGGTCACCGACGAGGCG
Organism: uncultured Sphingomonas sp.; assembly: GCA_964247555.1. Lineage (GTDB taxonomy): Bacteria > Pseudomonadota > Alphaproteobacteria > Sphingomonadales > Sphingomonadaceae > Sphingomonas. Next base: position 8,949 of record CAXTVB010000107.1, read on the forward strand.
GCGGGCCGGTTCATCGCGTGGGAGTCCGGCGCGGATGCGGATGTCGCCAATAG
>CAXTVB010000108.1:0-8937 GCA_964247555.1 uncultured Sphingomonas sp.
CCCCACCGCCCCCTCCGTCAGGCTGCGCCTGCCACCTCCCCCTGGCGGGGGAGGACCGTGGCGTTACGCTAAACCCGCACCACCCCCGCCGCGCGGACGTCGGCGATCGTCGGCCAGCCGTTCACCGCCATCAGCAGGTCCGCCTCCGCCAGGATGCAGCGCAGGACATGCGCCGCGCCCTCCGCTCCGCCCAGCGCCAGGCCGTAGCAATAGGGGCGTCCGATCCCGACCGCGCGCGCACCCATGGCGAGCGCCTTCACCACGTCGGTGCCCGATCGAACGCCCGAATCGAACAGCACCGGCACGTCGCCCGCGCCCGCGACCACACCCGCGAGCATGTCGATCGCGGCGATCCCGCCATTCGCCTGCCGGCCACCATGGTTGGAGCAATAGATCGCATCGACCCCCGCATCCGCCGCACGGCGCGCGTCGTCGCCGTGGCAGATGCCCTTCAGCACGATCGGCAATCTGGTCAACGACCGTAGCCAGTCGATGTCGTCCCAGGTCAGCACCTTGCCGAAGATCGATCCCCAGGTGCCGATCGCGGCGCGCAGATCCTCGCGCGGCGGCTTGGCGAGCAGCTTCAGGAACGCCGGATCGCTGAAATAATTCTCGAGTACATGCCCGCGCAGCTGCGGGAAATTGGCGGTGTTCAGATCGCGCGGGCGCCAACCCGTGACCCAGGTATCGAGCGTGACGACGATCGCCTCGTACCCGGCGGCCTCGGCGCGCGAGACCAAGCTGGCGGCGACGTCCGGGTTGCGGGGCGTATAGAGCTGGAACCAGCCGGGCGTATCGCCCTTCGCCTTCGCGACGTCCTCCAGCGGATCGTTCGACAGCGTGGATGCGGTCAGCGGCACGCCGGTCATCGCGGACGCCTGTGCCGCGGCGATGTCGCCATGCCCGTCCTGCGTGCACATCCCCGTCACGCCGATCGGGGCCATGAAGATCGGGCTGGGCAGCGTACGGCCGAACAGTTCGATCGACAGGTCGCGCTTGCTGGTGTCAACCATCATCCGCGGGATCATGCCCCAATGGTCGAACGCGGAGACGTTGCGGTCCTGCGTCGTCTCGTCGCCGCAGCCGCCCTGGACATAGGTGAGAAGCGACGGCGGCATCGCGGCCATCGCGCGCTTCTCCAGCGTCGCGGCGTCGACCGGGATCGTCGGGACGATGCCGGACAGCCCCGCGCCGTAGATCGCGGTCTGATAGTCGCCATACTGCGCCATGGTCACTCTCCCTGCCCGGCGCTGTTCACCCGTCGCGGACGATTGTCGAGCCTTCGCAGGAGGCCTAGGGGTGATCCAAATTACTCGTCACCCCGGGCTTGTCCCGGGGGTCCATCGTGCCGCGTAACCATCGGTCGAGATATTCGCGGCACGATGGATGCCGGGACGAGCCCGGCGTGACGGGGTTGGCGTTCGGCCCATCCCTCATCCCGCCATCCCCAGTGCAGATCGGTCGGACAATAGTGAACCTCCAGCCCACCGACCCTAATCGCGCCCGCGCCGGCGACGCGATGCCCAGCGTCGTGGACCTGTTCACCATCGGTATCGGCCCGTCGAGTTCGCACACCGTCGGCCCGATGCGCGCCGCCTTCGCCTTCGCAGCCATGCTGCTGGACGAAGGAATCGTGCCGGAACGGCTACGGTGCGATCTGTACGGATCGTTGTCGCTGACGGGGCGCGGGCATGGGACCGACGATGCGGTGCTCCTGGGGTTGGCGGGGCAGACGCCGGAGGGGGTCGATCCCGATGCGGTCGCTTCCATCGTCGCGGGTATCCGGGGCGATCGGATCCTGCCGCTCGGCGGCGGCGCGGCGGTGGCGTTCGATCCGGCGGTCGACCTGATCTTCAACGCGTCGTTCCTGCCGGCGCATCCCAACGGCATGGCCTTCACCGCGGTGCTGCCCGACGGCAGCCGGATCGTGCGGCGCTATTATTCGGTCGGCGGCGGCGCGATCCGGATGGAGGGGGAGCCGCCGCCGAGAATCAATATCGCGGTGCCGCATCCCTTCCGGTCGGGCGACGAACTGCTGGCGACGGGTGCCGCGTCGGCGCGGTCGATCGCCGACATCGTCCGCGCGAACGAAGGCGCGTGGCGGGCGCCTGCCGAGACCGACGCGTTCCTGGACGCGGTGCGTGCGGCGATGTTCGCGTCGATCGACCGCGGGTGCCAGGCGACCGGCGAACTGCCCGGCGGCCTGCACGTCCAGCGCCGTGCGCGCGCGATCCGCGAGAAGCTGATGGCGCGCGGGCCGCGCAACGACCCCGGGCTCGTGTTCGAATGGGTCAGCCTCTACGCGCTGGCGGTGAACGAGGAGAATGCGGCGGGTGGCCGCGTCGTGACCGCGCCGACCAACGGCGCGGCGGGGGTGATCCCGGCGGTGCTGAAATATTACGAGGCGTTCGTCCACGGCGCGGACGCCGCGGGGTCGCGGACGTTCCTGTATGCCGCCTCGGCGATCGGTTTCCTCTACAAGCGCAACGCGTCGATCTCGGCGGCCGAGATGGGCTGCCAGGGCGAAGTCGGTGTCGCGTGTTCGATGGCCGCCGCCGGCCTCGCCGCGGCGCTGGGGGCCAGCAACGCGCAGGTGGAGAATGCGGCCGAGATCGGGATGGAGCATAATCTGGGGCTGACCTGCGACCCGATCGGCGGGCTCGTCCAGATTCCGTGCATCGAACGCAACACGATGGGCGCGATCAAGGCGATCAACGCCGCCTATCTGTCGCTGCACGGCGACGGCCGCCACATCGTCAGCCTGGACCAGGTGATCGAGACGATGCGCCAGACCGGTGAGGACATGAAGTCGCAGTATAAGGAAACGTCGCTGGGCGGCCTGGCGGTGAATGTGGTGGAGTGTTGAGCGTCCGCGCCGTCGCGGGGGTGGGACAACATGCATCATTGTCCCCTGCGCGCGCGCGTGGCAGACTAACCGCATGAACTATTTCGAACATATCGGGCTTGGCGGGGGCGCGCTGCTGAATCGGATGGGGCGTTACCTGGATCTGACGGACGAGGAGCGCGGCGCGATCGAATCGATGCAGGCACCGCCGCGGCGGCTCGCCCCCGGCGACACGCTGATGCAGGAGGGTGGGCTGAACGACGCGATGTACGTCGTCGAACATGGCTGGCTGCATTCGTCGGTGCGCCTGGCGATGGGCGGGCGGCAGATCGTCCGGTTCCATTATGCCGGCGACCTGATGGGAACGTCGAGCATCGCGTGGTCGCAATCCGCGACGACCTTGACCGCGATCGTCGACTGCACGGTGGCGGAAGTGCCCAAGGTCGCGCTGGGGCAGCTGTTCGCGACCGAACGCCGGCTGGGCGGGCTGCTCTATGCGATCGCCGCGGCGGAGAGCGTCGCGATGGCGGACCGGCTGACCTCGGTCGGGCGCATGAACGCGATCGACCGGGTGACGACCTTGCTGCTCGACATGGTCGCACGGCTGCGCGTCACCGCGGGCGGCATCGTCGATTCGTTCGAGATGCCGCTGACCCAGGCGGACATCGGCGATGCGACCGGCCTGACCAAGGTGCACGTCAACCGTACGCTGCGCGAGATGGAACGCCGCGGGATGATCGCGCGGATGGGCAAGCGCGTGCGGCTGATCGACGAACCCGCGCTGATCGCGGCGACGGGATTCGTAGATCGCTACGCCGTCGTCGCCACCGATTGGCTGCCGCGCAGCTGAGATTAAGAGGACGATGCGATCGGCGCGGTTGCCCTTGCGCGTACTGCTCGATATCCAGCCGGATATAGCGCATTCGGGAGTCTTGCGATGATACACGGGATGCGCCGGGCGATGCTCGGCTGGCTGGCGGCGATGGCCGCTATGATCGTGCCGCTGGCGACGCCGGTATCGGCGCAGACGAAGCCGCCGCTGACGGTCTTCGCCGCGGCGTCGCTGACGAACGCGCTGAACGATATCGGCAAGGCGTACACCGCGAAGACCGGCCAGCCGGTGCGCTTCTCCTTCGCATCCAGCGGCGTGATCGCGCGGCAGCTGGAGGCGGGGGCGAAGGCCGACCTGTTCTTTTCCGCCGACACCGAATGGATGGACTATGTGCAGACGCGCGGGCTGATCGATACGGCGACGCGGCGCGACCTGCTGCGCGGTCGCCTGGCGCTGATCGCGCCCGTGGCAAGCACGATCCGGCTCAAGATCAGACCCGGCTTCCCCCTGGCCGCCGCGCTCGGCGAGAAGGGGCGGCTGTCGACCGGCGATCCGGATTCGGTACCGGCGGGCCGCTACGCGCGCGCCGCGCTGACCAAGCTGGGGGTGTGGCCGACGGTCGCCGATCGGCTCGTCCGCGCCGACAATGTCCGCGTCGCCTTGACCTATGTCGCGCGCGGCGAGGCACCGCTCGGGATCGTCTACGAGACCGATGCGGCGATCGAGCCTGGGGTTCGGGTCGTCGGCATCTTTCCGGAGGCGAGCCACGCGCCGATCGTCTATCCGGTCGCGGTGACGAAGGCGGCGACCGCGGGATCGGCGGACTTCTACCGCTTCGCGACCGGACCGGAGGCGCGGGCGATCTATGCGAAGTACAAGTTCGTGGCCGCGGGGCGGTAGTGTTTGAAGGTTCGGCCTATTGTCATTCTTCATCCCGGGCTCGTCCCGGGATCCAGCGCCAAGCAGCATGACGCCCGCAACCCTGGATCCCGGGACGAGCCCGGGATGACGGTGTCCCCAATATGCTGACCCCCGACCTCTGGGAGGCGCTGCGACTGAGCCTAGTCGTCGCCGGCCGTGCGACCGTCTGGGGGCTGGTATGCGCCATCGCCTTCGCATGGCTGCTCGCGCGATACCGGTTTCCCGGGCGGACCTTGCTCGACGCGGTGCTGCATGCGCCGTTGATCCTGCCGCCGGTGGTCGTCGGGTTCGCGCTGCTGCTGCTGTTCGGGACGCAGGGGCCGATCGGCGGGTGGCTCGACCGGAGCTTCGGCTATCGGCTGGTCTTCACATCGGCCGGGGCGTCGCTGGCGGCGGGGGTCTGCGCGTTTCCGCTGATGCTGCGCGCGGTGCGCCTGGCGATCGAGGGCGTCGATCCGAAACTGGAGGAGGCGGCGCGGAGCCTGGGCGCGGGGCCGATCGACCGCGCGTTCACGATCACGCTGCCGATCGCCTTGCCCGGACTGATCGCGGGCGCCGTCATCGGCTTCGCGGCGGCACTGGGGGAGTTCGGCGCGGTCATCACCTTCGCCGCGAACATCCCCGGCGAGACGCAGACGCTCCCGCTCGCCATCTACGCCGCGCTGCAGGTGCCGGGTGGCGAGGCGATCGCGCTCCGGCTGTCGCTGGTATCCTTCGCGGCCGCGCTGGTCGCGCTGCTGCTGTCCGAGGTCCTGCTGCGCGCGGGCAAGCGCGCGGCGGGGCGGTGATGACGTTAGATTTGTTCTCCTGCGAACGCAGGAGCCCAGGGTTACAGGCGGTGACCATCGTTACCCTGGGTTCCTGCGTTCGCAGGAAAACGGCAGTGGTTCGGGTCGTTCGCTAGATGCTGTCCGTCACGATCCGTACGACGCTCGGCCGGTTCGACCTCGATGTCGCGTTCGAGGGGCCTGGCGACGGGATCACCGTGCTGTTCGGGCCGTCGGGGGCTGGCAAATCGGCGACGCTGGCCGTCGTGGCCGGACTGTCGCGGCCGAAGAGCGCGCGGATATCGCTGGGCGACCGGGTGCTCGCCGATACCGCCGCGCACCTATCGGTGCCGGCGGAGCGGCGGCGGATCGGGATCGTGCATCAGGAGGCGCGGCTGTTCCCGCACATGCCGGTCCGCCGCAACCTGCTCTATGGGTGGCGGCGGACGCGCGCGGAGAAGCGGATCGGGTTCGACGAGATGGTCGACGTGCTGGCGATCCGCCATTTGCTCGATCGCCGCCCGCACGATCTGTCGGGCGGCGAGCGGCAGCGCGTGGCGATCGGGCGCGCGATGCTGAGCCAGCCCGATCTGCTGCTGCTCGACGAACCCGTCTCCGCGCTGGACGAGGGGCGGCGCGGAGAGGTGCTGGGTTTCGTGCAGGACCTGAGACACCGATACGCGCTGCCGATGATCTACGTCACGCATAGCGCGGACGAGGCGCGGCTGCTGGGCGACGTCGTCGTGCGGCTGGAGGCGGGGCGGGTCTTTGGCGTCGGTACGCCGGACGCGATGCTGCCGACGCGGTCGCTGACGGGGGTGGTCGTGGCGCAGGACGGGGCGACGACCCGGGTGCTGATCGACGGGCGCGCGGTCGACCTGCCGCGGATCGATGCAGCGGTGGGGGCGAGCGTCCGGATCGGATGGTAGCGGGCTGTCGCACCGCCACGCCCAACCCTCGTCATCCCCGCAAAAGCGGGGACCCACCTCCTGCTCTCTGCGTCAGGCCATGGGAGATGGGTCCCTGCTTTCGCGGGGATGACGGCAGGGGGGCGGGTTTTGCAACAAAGGCCACAGTTCCGCACCAACCGAAATTCCCCTAAAGCCCATGGCATGATCCCCCGCATCCTCCTCGACACCGCGCAGGTCCCCGGTGGCGCGACGCTGCGCCTGTTCCAGCACGGGCAGGACTTCGCGATCATGCTGGGCATGAGCGACCTGATGAACAGCCGGATGAGCGGATCGGAGGAGGCGCTGGCGACGATCGGTTGCGCGTCGCTGGTCGCCCGTTCGAAGCCGCGGGTGCTCGTCGGCGGCCTCGGCATGGGATTCACCCTTCGTGCGTTGCTGGGCGTGCTGGGCAAGGACGCGGAGATCGTCGTCGCGGAGATCGTGCCGGAGATCGTCGCATGGGCGCGCGGGCCGATGGCGGCCTTGTTCGGGGATTGCCTCGACGATCCCAGGGTCACGGTGCGTATCGGCGATGTCGCGGATGCCATTGCCGAGGGACGCTGGGACGCGATCCTGCTGGACGTCGATAATGGCCCCGACGGGCTGAGCATGCCGGGCAACGACCGGCTGTACGGCGTGGCCGGGATCGCCCGTGCGCGGGCGGCGCTGGCACCGGGCGGGGTGCTGGCGGTCTGGTCCGCGGCGCCCGACAAGCCCTTCGCGAACCGGTTGCGCGGCGCGGGGCTCGCGGTCGTCGAGCATCAGGTCCGCGCCCGGTCGAACGGCAAGGGACCCAAGCATGTGATCTGGATCGCCACGCGGCCACGGTGATGGAACCAGTTCGCGCTATAGACGCTCCCGTTTCAGCATGACCGAATGTGCCTTTCCCGATCGCGCGCGGCGTGCGGCCTCGGCCGTCGCCTTGCCGTGCCTGGGTGGATGCGTTCCGGGGGTCCTGGCCCCCGCCGGGCCGGTCGCGGCGGGGGAACGGTTGATCCTGTTCGATTCGCTGGCGATCATGCTGGCCATCGTCGTGCCGGTGATCGTCCTGACGATCGGTTTCGCCTGGTGGTTCCGCGCCGGCAACGCGAAGGCGAAGCGATTGCCGCACTGGTCCTATTCGGGCCGGCTGGAATTGCTCGTCTGGTCGATCCCGGCATTGGTGGTGATGTTCCTGGGTGGGGTCGCCTGGATCGGCAGCCACGAACTCGATCCGCCCAAACCGCTGCGCTCGATCGTCAAACCGATCGACGTCGATGTCGTCGCGCTCGATTGGAAATGGCTGTTCGTCTATCCCGATCTCGGCGTGGCGAGCGTCAACCGGCTGGTCATCCCGGCCGGAACGCCGGTGCGGTTCCGAATTACGTCCGCGACCGTCATGAACAGTTTCCTGGTGCCGCAGCTCGGCAGCCAGATCTACGCGATGTCGGGGATGACGACCCATCTGAACCTGATGGCGGACCGTCCGGGCACGTATCGCGGCCTGTCCGCGCATTATAGCGGCAAGGGGTTCGCGGACATGGCGTTCACCGTCGCTGCGGTCGCACCGGCGCAGTTCGCGACCTGGGTGGCGGGGGCGAAGGGCGCCGGTCCCGTGCTCGACGCCCGCGGCTTCGTCGCACTCGACCGGGAAAGCATGGCCGTGAAGCCCTATACCTATCGCAGCGTCGCGCCGCACCTGTTCGACGCCGTCGTCCGGAATGGCGGGACGTTGTCGACAAAGACCGCGGTCGACGGGAGAGAGCAATGACCCTGTTCGGCAAGCTGGGGTGGAGCGCGATCCCGCTCAACGAACCGATCCCGATGATCGCCTCGGGGATCGTCGCCCTGGTCATCTGCAGCACGTTGTTGTGGATCTGGCGGGCGGGCTATTTCCCCTATCTGTGGCGCGAATATATCACGTCGGTCGATCACAAGAAGATCGGCATCATGTACTGCGTCCTGGCACTCGTCATGCTGCTGCGCGGGTTTTCCGACGCGCTGCTGATGCGGTCGCAACAGGCGATGGCGATGGGCAATGGCGGTTATCTGCCGCCCGACCATTACGACCAGGTGTTTTCCGCGCACGGCACGATCATGATCTTCTTCGTCGCGATGCCGTTCATGATCGGGCTGATGAACTTCGCGGTCCCGTTGCAGCTCGGCATCCGCGACGTCGCGTTCCCGACGCTGAATTCGGTCAGCTTCTGGCTGACGGCATCGGGGGCGCTGCTCGTCAATATCAGCCTGGTTGTGGGCGAATTCGCGAAGACCGGCTGGGTGGTCTATCCGCCCTTGAGCGAGCTGCGGTTCTCGCCCGGCGTCGGCGTCGACTATTATCTTTGGGCGTTGCAGATATCGGGGGTCGGGACGTTGTTGTCCGGCGTCAACCTCGTAACGACGATCCTGAAGATGCGCGCGCCGGGCATGGGATACACCCGCATGCCGATGTTCTGCTGGACGTCGCTCGCGACCAATTTGCTGATCGTCGCGGCCTTCCCGATCCTGACCGCCACGCTCGCGATGCTGACGCTCGACCGGTATCTGGGTTTCCACTTCTTCACCAACGAAGCCGGCGGCAACCAGATGATGTTCGTGAACCTCATCTGGGCATGGGGGCATCCCGAAGTCTATATCCTGATC
>CAXTVB010000109.1:0-8936 GCA_964247555.1 uncultured Sphingomonas sp.
AGGCGGCACCGAGCAGCCAGGTCAGACGATCGACCACCGGTGGCTCGGTCAGCACCGTCTGCCGCGCAAGTACCGATCGCAAGGCCGCGTGCGATGCATTCAGCTCCGCGGACAAGACCTGGGCCGCGATCTTCGCCGACGCGGGCAAGACCTTCAAAGCGCCCGGCCTGCGCTTCTACGCAGGCAGCGGTCAGTCCGGCTGCGGCGCGGCGCAAAGTGCGATGGGTCCGTTCTATTGCCCGACCGACAGCAAGATCTACCTCGACACCAGCTTCTTCGAGGAGCTGCAGAACCGATTCCATGCGGGCGGCGACTTCGCGCAGGATTATGTAATCGCGCATGAATTCGGCCATCACATCCAGAACCTGCTAGGCGTCTCGAGCCAGGTCGCGCAGGCGGAGCAATCGGGCGGCGCCGGCGGCGCGAACGGCCCTTCGGTGCGGCTAGAGCTCCAGGCGGATTGCTATGCCGGGGTGTGGACGAACAAGAACCGCGAGCGGATGGACCCGGGCGACGTGCAGGAAGGCATGACCGCCGCGCACGCGATCGGCGACGACACGCTGCAACAGCAAAGCCAGGGGCGGGTCGTTCCCGACAGCTTCACCCATGGCACGTCGGCGGAGCGGCAGCATTGGTTGCAGGTCGGGCTGGACAGCGGCGATCCCGCGAAATGCGATACGTTTTCGGGGGCGATCTGAGCGAAGGTGCCCTTCATCCTGTCGATCGGATTCCTGAAATACGACGTCACCCCGGTCTCGAACCGGGGCCCCGCTTGTTCTTGTATGCAGAAGAAGCGGGGCCCCGGATCAAGTCCGGGGTGACGGTTCAGTCAAAGATCCAGAGCGAACGGGTCGTCAATACGTCCCCGAAAAGCTCCGGTTGAGCATCCGGCCCTGGCTGTCGCGCGGACCGTCCTGGCCACCGGTGCGGTCGCCGAAGTCGGATGCCGCTTCGCTGCGCTCCACGTCGCGCCATTCCTGCTTCGCTTCGGCGGCGGTCTTGCGCAGCGTAACCTTGTCGTCGACCGTCTGGATCCAGCGCGACGGGATGGCGTGGTGGTGGCCGCCGGCATCCTTGTCGTTCTTCGTCAGCAGGATGCGATCGCCGCGGACCTTGTCCACGGTGCCGACATGCTCGCCGTCCGAACCCAGTACCTCCATATGCTCCTCCACCTTGGTCAGCGACTGGCGCTGGCCCTGACGTTCGCCGCGCCATGCGGTGAACTCGTTGTGGAACTTGGCCTGGTTCTCGCGCCGATATTCGGCATAGTCGCGGTCGATCTCGTTGATCTGACCGGTGCGCCAATTGCGGTAATCGTCATGATGGTCGCCGGCGCGCGCCTCGTCCTGCCGTGCATCGCGGTCGCGCCGGTGCTCGGCTTCCTCGTCGCCGAACCAAGACCGCACTTCGTCACCGGCGCGCGCGAAGAAATTCCGGTCGTCCTGTTCGCGACCCTGCTGCGGGCGACCATAACCGCCCTGCTGCTGCCGGCCACCGCGATTGTCGTCCTCGAAATCGCGGTAACGGCCCACATCCTCGAACCGGTGTCCGTCATGCGCATAGCTGCCGCGATAGGGTTCGGCCTGCCGATCGGCACCGCCACGTTGACCGCCATATCCGCCGCGGTCCTGATTGGGGCCGCGATAGCGCTCCTGGCCATAATCGCGCATCGGGTCGCCTCGGTTCGCGCCTTGATCGCCGGCGGCTGCATATTCGCGCGCGCTGGACGGGTTGCCGCCGCGCGAACGGTCGGGCGCGTAATCCGCCGAATTCGCTTGGCCGTAGAAATCGGCGTTCGGTTCGTTGGTGGTGCCTGGATAGCGGATGGTCGACATGATCTTCTCCTACTCGCTTGGGCTACACCGCCGGGCGATGCCCATACGGTATGCTTGGAAAAGCGCTGCGGACGCGGCTTTGTTCCGGCGATAGGAGCACCCGCCGTCCCGACCCACCCGCTGCATCGGGGACGGTTGCATCCCCCGACGTCCCTCGCTAATGGCGACCGTCCCGGTTGTACCGGACAGGGCGCGGGGCCGTAGCTCAGATGGGAGAGCGCTGCAATCGCACTGCAGAGGTCAAGGGTTCGATTCCCTTCGGCTCCACCACCCGCCCCTGGCATGCCGATACGGTCCGCGATTGCGCGTATCGGCGCGACCGTCCAATGACGGCGGCATGACTATATTGCCAGACGCCATACCCGCCGCGACCTTGGTCGTGATGCGCGACCGGGCGGATGGGCCCGCCGATATCCTGATCGTCGAACGGGCAAAGGCGATGGCGTTCGCGGCGGGGGCGCTCGTGTTTCCCGGGGGGCGGATCGATCCCGGCGATGTGCGACTGGCGGCGCGGTTCGGGAAGGACGAGGACCTGCCCGCGCGCATCGCGGCGATCCGCGAGACGATCGAGGAGGCGGGCCTGCCGATCGGATTGTCGCCGATGCCGTCTCCGGCGGTATTGGCGTCGATGCGGCGCGCGCTGCACGCGGGCGAAGACTTCGGCGAGACGCTGGCGGCGGCGGGTATGGCGCTCGACCTCGCCGCGTTGATCCCCTTCGCGCGGTGGCGACCGGCGCACGAGCATCAGCGCATCTTCGACACGCGCTTCTACCTTGCCGCCCTGCCCGCCGGATCGCCCGAGCCGAGCGCGGACGAAGGCGAGACCGTGCGCCTGTTCTGGTCCGGCGCGGCGGCCGTGCTGGCGGCGGCGGATGCGGGCCGGGCGACCGTCATCTATCCGACCCGGCGCAATCTCGAACGGCTGGCGCAGCATGCGACCTTCGCGGCGGCGGTGGCGGACGCGGCCGCCCATCCCGTCACGACGATCACGCCGTTCGTCGAATGCCGCGCGGACGGCGATCATCTGTGCATTCCCGAAGGCGCCGGCTACCCGGTGACCGGGGAATTGCTGACGAACGCCACGAGAGGCTGATCGTCAGGTGGCAAGCGGCGCCGCGCTGTCGACCTTTTCCACCCAATAGGGGAAGAAGGCGGGCTGGCGGTTCGACCAGCCCGACGCCGTCGCGGCGGCTTCGCTGATCGACTGGAGCAGCTTGCGGCGCAGTTCGGGATGCAGATGCGGCAGCGCGGCCGCTGCGCAGAACGCCGCGGGCAGCCAGGGCCGCACCGACGCGCCGATCAGCCGTTCGTAGAGGAACCGGAAGGCGGAGAAGCTGGTCAGGCGCCCCTGCCCCAGGTCGAACGCGACCACGGTCACCAGCGGTGCCAGGAACGGCTCGATCGAGTCCAGTCCGCTATCGTCCGGCACGATCTCGCGGATGTCGGGCAATCCGCGATACATCCGCGCCTGCGCACGGATGCTCGCCGCCTCAACGACGTCGCGCGACCAGCGGGTCAACGCGTCGTCGCGGTCGAGACCGATATCGAGCGATCGCCGGATATAACGCTGTGTCGCCGCCGGAAAGCCGGCGAATTCCTTCATTTCCGCCAAGGTCATCGCGCCTTCGGCCGGTTTCATTCTCGAACCCATCGCCCCACCCCGCCCGTTACCGTTCAGTCGTCGGACGATACACCAAGATGGTTAACGGACACCTTAACGCATTCGACCGCCGCGGTTCACAAGCGAACCCGAAAGCTTGTGCGCCGCAACATGCGTTGCGACGAACGGAGCGGTTGCGACCGAAATAACCGGACGATGCGGTTTGTCGGCCACAAAAGCGGCGCGAATTCAGCCTTGTTCGCGAAGCGCCTTCTCGGCCTCTTCGTCATAGCCCGACGATGGCGGCGCGTCGGTAGCGCCCGACGGCTGCGTCACCGCGGCGGGATCGCTGGCGTCCATCGATTCGTCCAGCGCATTGTCCAGCTTCGCATCCGCGCTGTCGGGGTTCTTTTCCAGGCGCTTGGCGATCGACTTGTCCTGACCGGCCTCTTGCCGCGGATCATGGCCGCTGCCGACGGCGTCGTCGCCATCGGGCGCGACCGAAAGGCTGTCGAGTGCGCGTTCGTCGATATCTGGCATGCGAAAGCCTCCTGTGTTGCAACCCTAGAACGACGCAGCGGCGTCCCCGTTCCTGTCCGTCGTCACCGATACGCGCTGGTCGAGCAAGGTCGCGGTGCCGAAGATCGTCATGAACGCGATATCGGTCGCGTCGCGGCCCACAGAAACCCGCACGAGGTCCCGGGCGGCCGCCATTCCCGTCGCATCGACCAGGCGCCAGTCGCCGTCCAGCCATAGCTCCGCGACGGCGTGGAAATCGGGCGGGTCGACGCCGGGGGCATAGGCCGACACGCACCGCGCCGGAATGTCGCCCGCGCGCGCCATGGCGACGAGCAGATGCGCATAGTCGCGGCACACCCCAGCCCGGGACGCGAAGGTGTCGAGCGCGGTCGTGTCGCCGCCGCTCGATCCGCTGCGATAATCGATCGACCGGCCGATCCAATCCACCAGCGCCGCCGCCAGCGCGCCCCCGCGCAATCCTGCGAAATGGCGCTGGACGAAGCCTTCCAGCCGGTCGGACGGGCAATAGCGGCTGGGCATCAGATACGGGATCGTGGCGGCGGGCAGCAGACGCGGCGGCGTCTCCGGATAGGCCGGCAGCAGGACGGGCGCGCGCCGCACATCGACCGTCGCGCGGTAATCGACGGTCAGCCGGTCCACCCCGTGCGCCCAGCACCGCCGGCCGACCCCGTCATACCCCGCGACCGAGCGGATCGGTGTGTCCGACCATATCGTCAGCAGATCGTCGACGACGTTCTGGTCCGGCAGGATCGCCGCCTCGATCTGCAACAGGATATCGGCCGGTGCCGGCAGCGCATAATCGAGATGGACGGCGATCTGGAGGCGCATGATATCCAAACAAGACAAGGGGCCCGGCGGACGATGCCGCCGGGCCCCGATGGTCGTTCGTCGCTGGCGACTGCTTAGCTGCGGTTGCCGCCGAACAGACGGAGGATGAACAGGAACATGTTGATGAAGTCGAGATACAGCGACAGCGCCGCCATGATCACGACCCGGTCTTCCTGACCGGTGCCCGCGACATAGCGGTACATGCTCTTGGTCCGCTGCGTGTCGTAGGCCGTCAGGCCCGCGAACAGCAGCACGCCGACCAGGCTGATGAGCAGCCCGAGCGGCCCGGAATGGACGAACATGTTGATGAGGCTGGCGACCAACAGGCCGACGACACCGACGATCAGGAAGGTGCCGAACGCCGACAGGTCCTTCTTCGTCGTATAGCCGTACAGGCTGAGCGCACCGAAGCCGGCCGCGGTGGCGAAGAACGCCTGCGCGATCGCCATCGGGCTGTAGACGAGGAAGATCGTCGACAGCGACAGGCCCATCACGACCGCGAAGCCCCAGAACAGTAGCTTCAGCGTCGAGGTCTGCATCCGCGCCTGGCGCGCGCTCATCGCGAAGACGAAGCCCAGGGGCGCGAACATGATGACGTATTTCAGCGCGCCACCGCCGATGAACACCTGCGCGGCAGGCGATGTCGCGCCGCCCCAGGCGAACAGCAGCGCGACGATACCCGTCAGCAGCACGCCCGAACCCATGTAATTATAGACCGACAGCATATAGGCGCGAAGCCCGGCGTCGTACGCAGTCGTGCGCGCTTCGGACGCTGTGCTGCCGAACGGCGCCGCGTTCGGCCGGGGGTCAGACCAATTGGCCATGTCGAAAGCAACTCCTTTGCCGGCCGCCATGGCCGGATGACGGAGATATCGGCCCGGGCGACGGTCTTTTCAAGCGAAACCGGTTGCGCGCGCGGGCCCGCGCGCGATGATCCTGTAATGCATCGCCTATTCGTCGCCCTCCGCCCCCCGCCCGATGTCCGGACTCTGCTGTCCGATGTCATGTCCGGGGTCGATGGCGCGCGCTGGCAGGACGACGACCAGCTGCACCTGACGATCCGCTATGTCGGCGAAGTCGATGCGCGGACCGGCGAGGACCTGGCGCTCGCACTGTCCAGGATCGCGGCACCGACACCGGTCGTCGCCATCGGCGGCGTAGGGCGATTCGAGGCTCGCGGCCGGACGGATACCCTATGGACGGCGGTCGCGCCGGTCGAGGCGCTGGCGGCGCTGCACCGCAAGGTCGACCGCGCCTGCATCGCGGCGGGCCTGCCGCCGGAGGAACGCGCCTATCGCCCGCACGTCACGCTCGCGCGGCTGCCGCGCGCGGGCCATGACGCGGCACAGGTCGACCGATGGCTGGTCCGGCACGCGACCCTGTCCAGCGCGCCCTTCGCGCTACCGCATCTCGTGCTGTACGAAAGCCTGCTGGGGCCAGGCGGCGCGACGTACGAGGCGATCATGCGCTGGCCGCTGGGAACCGGAAGCCTGCCGGACGGTTCGCATCCGTAACAAAGGGAGACATGGCATGCGCAACGGACAAGCGGCTGTACTGGGAATCGCGGCAATCACGGCGATCGGCCTTTCGGGATGCGATCGCCCGTCGATGCGGATGGGTGCGCCGATGGCGGACGGGCCCGCCGCCAGCGCGGTGCTGCACGACGGCACCGGGGCGGAGGTCGGCCGTGCGACGGCGACGACGGTCGCGGGCGGCGTCCGCTTCACCGCCGACGTGCACGGCATGCCCGCGGGCATTCACGGTATCCATGTCCACACCGTCGGATTGTGCGACGCACCGGGCTTCACGACCGCGGGCGGGCACTGGAACCCGACCGCGATGAAGCATGGCAGCATGAACCCGCAGGGGCCGCACGAGGGCGACCTGCCCAACCTGATCGTCGGCAATGACGGCCGCGGGACCGTCGCGACGGTCGTCCCCGGCGCGTCGATCGCCACGTTGATGGATGCGGACGGCGCGGCGATCGTCGTTCATGCCGGTGCCGACGACCTGATGACCGATCCGTCGGGCAACAGCGGCGGACGGATCGCCTGCGGCGTGTTTACCGCGGGCTAGACTACGCCGGCTCCCCAGCCGCCCGGGCGCGTGCGATGCGCGATGCCTCCGCGGCGGGGACGAGCCGATACGCGCCGATCGCCGCCGCCAGCGTGACCGGGACCACGATCAGCAGCGACAGCATGCCGACCGACAGGCTGCCGCTGAGCGTCGAGACTCGCCCTGCAAGATACGGCCCGAGCGCGAGGCCCAGCAGCGTCGTGCCGATGAAGAAGGTCGCCGTCGCCGTCCCCCGCATCCGCGGCAGGACGAGGTCCTGCGTCGTCGCCGCGGCGGCGCCCAGC
Organism: uncultured Sphingomonas sp.; assembly: GCA_964247555.1. Taxonomy (GTDB): domain Bacteria; phylum Pseudomonadota; class Alphaproteobacteria; order Sphingomonadales; family Sphingomonadaceae; genus Sphingomonas. Next base: position 7,164 of record CAXTVB010000109.1, read on the forward strand.
GCAACGCTCGCGGTCACCCCGGCAAGGAAGAAGCACGGCAGGAACACCATCAGCGAGTGCGCGGTGAAGGCCAGGGCCACGAACGGCACCGGAACGACCGCGCCGAAGATCACGACCGCCAGCCGTCCCGCGGGATTGCGACGGTGGAGCCGATCCGCGACGATACCGCCGATGGTCACGCCCAGGAACCCGGACGCCGCCCCGGCCCCGCCGGTGAGCAGACCGGCGCTGGCCGGCGACAGCCCGAGCATGCGCAGCGCATAGGGCGCGGCCCAGAAACTGACCGCATAGGCCACGAACGCATTGAGGCCGTACGCGACGACGGTGCACAGGAACGCCGGCGATCGCACGATCAGCGCATAGGTCGGCGGGTCGCGACGCTTCAGCGCGGAGGCCCAGGAAAAGACCGCATACACGCCGATGCCGATCGCGACCCACTGCTTCCAGGGCTCGCCGACCGCGTGCAAGCCGACGACGACCGCCGCGGTGATCGCGAGCCCGACGATGTTGATCGTCAACGCCTTCGTACCGCCCCGTGCCGCGCCGATCAGCGTCAGCGGCGGCAGGATCGTGAGCAATTCGGCGAAGAAGGCCGCGAACGGTGCCGGATGCCGATCGGGTTCGGGCAATCCCTCGACCGCGCCGCGGACCGGCTCGCGCATCGTCGCGACCCACGCCGCCATCAACAGGCCCGGCAGTCCGACCGCCAGGAACGCCGCCTGCCAGCCGGCCAGCCCGAACGGCCCGCCATGCGGATAGGCATGGTCCCATTTCTGCACCACCAGCCCACCGAGGAACAGCGAGACGCCGCCACCGACATAGAGGCCCGCGGAATAGACCGCGAGCGCGGTGGCGCGCAGGCGCTTGGGAAACCAGTCGGACAGCAGCGAATAGGCCGACGGGCTAGCCGTCGCCTCGCCGATGCCGACGCCGATCCTGGCCGCGGCGAGCTGCCCGCCATTGCTCGACAGCCCCGACAACGCGGTCATCGCCGACCAGAGGCCGAGCCCGATCGTCATCAGCCGAACCCGGTGCCAACTGTCGGCCAGCCGCCCCAGCGGGATGCCGAACAGCGAATAGAAGACGCCGAACGCGGTGCCGTAGAGGAACCCGAGATCCTCGTCCTTCAGGTGGAGGTCGCGCTTGATGTCTTCCGCCAGGATCGAGATCACCTGCCGGTCGATGAAGTTCAGGACGTAGACGAGGAACAGGATCGCGAGGACGTACCAGGCATAACGCGGCGCGCGCTGCGCAGCCGTATCGGCGATCCCGTCCATATCCGCTCCTCTTACCGGTTTTCTGGCGGGTAACAGAGGAAGGCGCGGGCGCGAAGGGTTTTGGTGCGGGGATGGCACTGGCGCGCCGCCGTAGCCCGGCGTCGAGATCCCTCGACCGCCTATCGTCACCCCGGACTTGATCCGGGGTCCCGCTTCTTCGGGCGGTGGAAGAAGCGGGACCCCGGCTCGAGGCCGGCGTGACGGAAGAAGGCGTTGCGGCGAAATCACCGCTACGATCGCCTTATCGCGCCATCTCCCGTAACCGCGCGCCTTGTTCCAACCGGCGCAGCAGTGCCTCGATCGACGGCGTCGGGGCCGGTTCGGGCATGGGGCGCGCCGGCGCGAACGGGCGCGGCGTCGCGGCGACGACCGGCGGCAGCGCGAACGTCTCGATCCGTGCGTCCGGCTGCGGGCGGGGCAGCGGGGCGACCGGGCGCACCGGTGCGCGCGGGGCGTCGGGGATGGCGGCGGGGTCGAATGCCGCCAGCGGCTGTTC
>CAXTVB010000110.1:0-8930 GCA_964247555.1 uncultured Sphingomonas sp.
ACGGTGATGCTGGCGCAGGCGATGGCGCAAGGCGCGGCGGTCGAGCGGGGCGTCGCCGTGCGCGCGATCGACGGCCGCACCGTGCGCACCGCGGACGGCGCGACGATCGCCGCCGACGCTCTTTTCCTCGCCAGCGGCAAGCACGACGTCCGCGGTCTCGCGCGGCCGGAGGATGCGCGCGGCACCGACCCGACGATGGGTCTGCGGGTGCGCCTGGCCCCCGCGCCCGGCCTGACGGCGCTGATCGGCGATGCGGTCGAACTGCATCTGGTCGATCGCGGATATGCGGGTCTGGCGATTCAGGAGGATGGCAGCGCGAACCTGTGCATGGCGATCCACCGGTCGCGGCTGACCGAGGCGGGCAGCCCGGAAGCGCTGCTGGCCGCGCTCGCCGCCGAAGCGCCAGCGCTTGCCGACCGGCTGGCCTATGCCGCGTCCTCGCCCGCGATCGATGCGGTCGCCAACGTGCCCTATGGCTGGCGCGTACGGCACGGTGCGGACGGATTGTTCCGGCTGGGCGACCAGGCCGGCGTCATTCCGTCGCTGGCGGGCGAGGGCATGGGGATCGCGATCGCCAGCGGCATCGCCGCCGCCAACGCCTACCGTCAGGGCGGGGCGGCGAGCGCGGCGGCGTGGCAACGATCCTTCGCGCGACGGATCGCGCGGCCGATCGGCGTGGCCTCGATCGTACGCGTGCTCGGCGAAGGGCGGTTCGCGCCCGCGATCGGTTTCGCGCCGCGCGGCCTCATCGACCTCGTCGCCCGCGCGACCCGTGTCCCTTGACGACGCTCCGCCGGCAACCGACATTCCGGATCATGGAACACATCACCCATAGCGAAGCCGAATGGCGCCAGAAACTGACGCCTGAGCAATATCATGTCCTGCGCGAGGCGGGGACCGAACGCGCCTTTGCCGGCGTCCTGACCGACAACAAGGCCGACGGCATCTATCGCTGCGCGGCATGCGCGAACGAATTGTTCGACAGCGCGGACAAATATGATTCGGGGTCGGGCTGGCCCAGCTTCAGCGCGCCGATCGCCGCGGATCGCGTGGTCGATCATGTCGATCGCAGCCACGGCATGACGCGCACCGAAACGCGGTGCGCACGGTGCGACAGCCATATGGGCCATGTCTTTCCCGATGGTCCGCCGCCGACGGGCCTTCGCTACTGCATGAATTCGATCGCGCTGGATTTCAGGCCACGCAGCGCCGGTTGACCGACTTGTAGGGGCATGCGTTAGCGCGTATCCGCCAGCGTCCAGATGGCTCGTACGCGTTCCCCCCGCAAACCCCGGTCGCCTTGGCGTCGCCGGTTCGTCATCCTCGTGCGGGTGGTGCTGGGCCTTGCGGTGCTGGGGGCCATCGCGCTCGGTATCGCGGTCTACGTCGCGGAGGACCAGCTGCCGAGTTTCGAGCAGCTGAAATCCTCGCCCAACGGCCAGATGATCCGCGTCCATGCCGCCGACGGCACCGTCATCGTGTCGCTGGGGCCGAGCTATGGCGAGTGGCTGTCCTATGGCCAGATCCCCGACATCATGCGCGCCGCGACGATTTCGGTGGAGGACCGCCGCTTCCGATCGCATTTCGGCGTCGATCCCATCGGCGTCGCGCGGTCGGTGCAGGTGCGGTTGCAGCGTGGCCGGTGGGTGCAGGGTGGGTCGACGATCACGCAGCAGCTGGCGCGCAACGTGTTCCTGTCGAGCCAGAAGAAGTTCGGGCGCAAGTTCCGCGAATGGATCCTGGCGCTGGCGATCGAGCGCAAGTTCAGCAAGGACGAGATCCTCGAACTCTACCTCAACAAGGTCTATTATGGCGGCGGCGCCTACGGGATCGACGCCGCGTCGCGCAAGTTCTTCGGCCACGGCGCGGACCATCTGAACCTGGCGGAGGCGGCGGTGATCGCAGGGCTCGTCAAGGCGCCCTCCAACTATTCCCCCACCGCCGACGTGCAGGCCGCGATCGGCCGCGCGGGCGTGGTCATCAAGACGATGGAGGAAACCGGCGTCATCACCCCCGAACAGGGGGCCGAGGCGGATATCGCCGGACTGAAGCTCGCGCCCGAATCGAAACAGAACAGCGCGCGCTACTTCACCGACTGGGCGCTGCCGCAGCTCGACACGCTGATCGACGAGACCCAGGCTCCGCTGGAGGTCTGGACGACGCTGGACCTCAACATGCAGCGCGTCGCGGATGCCGCGGTCCGCCAGAACGTGCCGCCCGGAACGCAGGGCGCGCTCGTCACGCTCGACCGCGACGGCGGGGTGCGCGCGATGGTCGGCGGGACCGACTACGTCACCTCCAACTACAACCGCGCGACGCAGGCGATTCGCCAGCCGGGGTCGGCATTCAAGCTGTTCGTCTATCTCGCCGCGCTGGAGGCGGGGAAGAAGCCGGACGACACGATCGTCGACGAACCCGTCACGATCGACGGCTGGAGCCCGCGCAACGATTCCAGGCGCAATTCCGGCACGGTTTCCCTGCGCACCGCCTTCGCCTTCTCGCTCAACACCGTGGCGGCGAAGCTGGGGCAGGAGGTCGGCTTCACGACCGTCGCGGACATGGCGCGGCGGTTCGGGATCACGACGCCGGTGAACACCCACCCGTCGATGGTGCTGGGCAGTTCGGACGTCCGCCTGATCGACATGACGCGCGCCTTCGCCAGCGTCGGATCGAAGGGCATCGCGGTAACACCGTATGGCATCACCCGGGTCACGACGAACGGCCAGACGATCTACACCCACGAGGTCGATCGCAGCCATGTCCTCGTCGCGCCCTATGTCGCGGCGGAGATGACCGACCTGCTGCAGACCGCGGTCAATACCGGCACCGGCCGCGCCGCGCAGATCGGCCGACCGGTGGCGGGCAAGACGGGGACGACGACCTCGACCAAGGACGGCTGGTTCCTGGGTTTCTCCAGCGGGCTTACGACGGGCGTGTGGATGGGGCGCGACGATGCGAGGCCGGTCGGCGGGCTGCACGGCGGTGCCGCTCCCGCACAGGCGTTCGCGGCGATGATGAAGCCGGCGACCGCGAACCGGCCGATCGAGCAGTTCGACACGCAGGTCGTCCTGCCCGACTGGCAGATGGGCAATGAGGAGGACGCGTATTTCGGCCAGCCCGACGAGGGCATGCAGGTCGACCCCGACGGCAATCCCGCGCCGCCCGCCGCACCGGCCGCGCGCGGCCAGCAGGGAGAGGGCGATCAGGTCCAGTCGCTGATCGACGGGCAGGCGCCCGATCCGGCACCGTCGCCCAAGGCGGGGCAGGAGCTCAACCAGGCCTGGATCGACCATGTGACCGGCCGCGACAACGGACCGCCGCGGTCGGACGCGCCGCGCGCCTCAGCGCCGCCGCGCCCGGTTCAGGACGAGCGCCCGAACCAGTGAAGACCCGCGCCGTGCGTGCGTAGCCAGGCGCGCGCGGGGGCCGGATCCTCGCCGAGCAACCGCGCGACCAGCGCATGGAATGCCGCGCCGTGGTTCATGTGCACCCGGTGCGCCACCTCGTGCGCGACGGTCGCGCGACGAACGAAGCCGGGCGCGAAGATCAGTCGCCAGCTGTAGCGGATGACACCCGTCGAGGCGCAGCTGCCCCAGCGGCCCTTCGCATCGCCGACCGCGACCTTCGCCACCGCGACGCCAGCTTTCGCAGCGAATTCGGCGGTCTCCTGCGTCAGCAGGTCGAGCGCGCGGCGCTTCAGCCACGCCTCGATCCGCCGCGGCAGCGTCTCGACCGCGCCCTGGCAATCGATCCGGTCGCCGTCGTGGCGGAGCGCCCGGCGCGGTCCTTCGCGCCACGCGATCGTAAGTATCGCGTCCGCAACCGGCAGGATCGCGCCGGATGCGAAGGGCCGCGGCGTGGGCAGCGCGGCGCGTTGCGCGGCCAGCCAGTCGGCCTTCCCCGCCGCCCAGGCGAGCGCGGGTTTCAACGCAGCGCGGGTCGGCACCACCAGCCGCGCCCGTCCCGTCGCGGGGTCGATCGAAAGTCGCGAACGTCGTGCACGCGGATGGCGGACGATCTCCAGGCCTTCGATCATAAAATGCGGTCGACGACGAAATCCTCGAGATCCTCGCCGACATCGTCCTCGCTGATCGTCCAGCCGCGGACCGATTGACCGGCGCGGTGCACCGCTTCGCGGTCGCCGCAGACGAGATAATGCCAGTCCGGCAACGCGTCCCCCGCGGCGCGCAGCCGGTAGGCGCAGGTCGAAGGCAGCCAGTCGATGTCGCGGACGTTGCGCATCGTCAGCCGCACGCATTCGGGCACATAGGCGCGGCGGTTGCGATAGTCCGAACATTGCCCGCTACGCCGGTCGAGCAACCGGCAGGCGACATTGGTCGGCACCAGTTCGCCCGTCTCCTCGTCCTCCAGCTTGTGGATGCAGCATTTGCCGCAGCCGTCGCACAGCGCCTCCCACTGGCCGCGGTCCAGCGTCTCGATCGGCGCTTCCCAGAACGGCGCGCTCGCGCGGTCGGTCATCGGGCCCACCGCGTGATCTCGGTCGCGACCGCTTGCGGCGACCCGTCGGAGGGCAGCAGCGCGAGCGGCTTTCCCGCGGGATCCATCAGATAGGCCTGGCGGCTGTGGTTCATCAGGTAACCGCCGCCGGGCGACGCATCGCCCTTCTGGAAATACACCGCATATTCCTTCGCCGCCGTCGCGATCGCCGCGCTGCCGCCGGTCAGCCCGACCATGCGCGGGTAGAAGGCGGACACGAACTGCTTGAGGACCGCAGGCGTGTCGCGCGCCGGATCGACCGTCGCGAACACGGGCACGATCCGCGCCGACAGCGCGGGGTCGCTCCTATCGAGCAACCGCATCGCGCCGCCGACATTCTGCATGTCGATCGGGCAGACATCGGGACAATTGGTATAGCCGAAATACATGATCCGGTAGCGTCCGGCGAGATTGCGGTCGGTGAAGGGCCGACCGTCCTGGTCGATCAGCGCGAAGGGCCCGCCGATCCGCGCGCCCGCCAGCGGCGCCTTCTGCTGCGGCGCGACCGCGGGGTGGCAGGCGACGAGCGCGACCGCCGCCAGGGGGGCCATCGAAGCGACCGGGCGAAACATGTTCATGACGCCGCCAGCCTTGATCTGTTAGCGCGTGCAGCGCAAGCATGCCGCGCCGGCCCGCGGCCATCCGACTCAAGGAACACGCCCGTATCATGTCGCTCCGTCGCCCGCTCCTGATCGCCGCGCTGATCGCCGCCGCCGTCCCCGCCACCGCGCAGATATCGGGATCGCCCGGCTACAAATTCCTCGAGGCGGTGCGCGGTGCCAAGGGCGACGAGGTGATCGCCACGCTGTCCAAGCCCGGCGCGACCATCATCAACACGCGCGACCAGTCGACCGGCGAGGGTGCGCTGCACATCGTCGTCAAGCGTGGCGACGCGACCTATGTCCGCTACCTGCTGCAGATGGGCGCCGATCCCAATCTGCGCGACGACAAGGGCACGACGCCCTTGCTGCTGGCGGTCACGACGGGCGAGGTCGACCTTATCCCGATCCTGACCGACGCGAAGGCGAACCCCAATATCGGCAACAGCGCGGGCGAGACCCCGCTGATCCGCGCGGTCCAGCGCCGCGACGTGGCGATGGTGCGCGCATTGCTGGCGGCGGGGGCGGATCCCGACCAGTCCGACGTCATCGCCGGCCAGTCCGCCCGCGACTATGCGACGCGCGATCCCCGGAACGCGGTGGTGGCGCGAATCCTGGCGGACACGCCGAAAAAGGCGAAGCGCGCAGTGGCGGGGCCTAAATTCTGATCCTGCCGCGGGCGATGTCTTCGACCGGCGACGCGCGTCGGCATCGCCTCGCCTTTGATGGCCGGCTGCGCGCAAGCGGACACGGCTATCGTCGCGCGACGTTTCGGTTTTAGGATCCTACCATGGTGGAACGGGCCGAACCTGCGTCGAACTTCAGTTACCGGACATATGGCGGCGGCAGCAGCATCGCTGAGCACAGCCATTCTCGACCGAGCCTCACGCTGGTCCTCGGCGGCGACTATGAGGAGACGATCGGCGGACGCACCGCCGGTCGGAACCGGGGAAGCATACTGGTGTGTCCGGAAGGACAGCCGCATGCGCAGCATTTCGGCCCTCGCGGTGCGCGCAAGATGATCGTGACGCCGGGCAATGTCCTTCTCGACTATCTCGTCACTACGATACCGTTCCGTTCCGCGCCGGCTGTACGCTCGACGACCATCGGCTTGCTGGCGGGGCGGATCGACGCGGAGCGACGGACGAACGACTCCTTTTCAATGGGCGCTATCGAGGGCCTTGTCTGGCAGGCCGCAGCCGAAATGGGTCGCGGCCTCACCGGGGCAGCGGTCCCGGGGTCCGCGATCGTGCGGCGCGCCCGGGCCCTTATCGATTCGATGGAGGGGCAACCGATTGCCGTGGCGGTGTTGTGCCGGTACGTCGATTGCCATCCGGCGACGCTCACCCGCGCGTTCCGCCGGGAGCATGGCTGCACGCCGGGCGACTATCAGCGGCGTCTTCGTGTCGCCAGGGCGGCGGACATGCTCGGCTCGACGCGATTGCCCATAGCGGAAATCGCCGCAAGCTGCGGCTTTTGCGACCAGGCTCATCTCGCGCGATCGTTCCAGGCCGTGCTGAACTGCTCGCCCTCCGAATATCGCCGACGCGCGTAGCGTCCTGATCGCGCGCCGGATCCAAGACGGCGCTGGCCTTGGTCCCTAGCTTGGCGCGTCATTCACCTCCCCGAAGGACCAGCGATGCGCGCCGTTTTCTTGATCGCTTTCACCCTGCTGGCACAGATGGCCATCGCCGCCGAGCCGTTCGATCGTGCGGCATGGCAGCAAGATTACGCGCAGCTCAAGGCGGCGCTGAACGACCGCTACTCCAATCTGGCGTGGAAGGCATCGGGCGCGGGCGGGGTCGACCTTCCAGCGCTCGATCGCAAGGCGATGTCGGCCATCGCGTCCGCCGGCAGCGACGCGGAAGCGGCCGATGCCATCAGGACATTCATCACCGGCATCCATGATGGGCATCTCTCCGAATTGCCGTATCTCGCCGTTGCCGCTTTCCGCGTGACAGAGCCCGACAAGCCCAAACTCGACCCGGATGTGCCCGTCGGCGGGTGCGCCGCGCTGGGGTCCGCTTCGACCGCGCCCGTCGCCTTCTCGCTTCCGCTCGAAGGACTTCCCGACTTCCGCCTCGTATCGGACGGACTCGGCTCGACCTTCCGAACCGGCTTGGTGACCCGATCCGGCGTCACGCTGGGCGTCGTCCGCATCCAGGCGTTTCGGGCCCGCGCCTTTCCGGTATCGTGCCTCCACGCCTGGGCGGACCTGCGGCGCGCGGGCCGGCCGATCACGTCCGACGCGGTGAAGCGGGCGTCGCGGCTACGTTGGCTTCAGGACATGGCGGCCGCCGTGAAAGCTCTGCGCGACGCCGGCGCGGCGGCGCTCGTTATCGACATCGGCAACAACAGCGGTGGCGACGATAGCGGAGACTGGATGGCCCGGCTGTTCACCGATCGCCCGGTACGCTCCGCCCGCCTCCTGATGGTCGATGCCCCGGTGGCCGGAGGATATTTCGACGAGGAGATCGGCGTCGTGGACGAGGCTCGATCTGCGGCCACCACGCCGGAAGGTCGGACGGCACTGTCGGATGCGCATGCCTTCTTCGCGCGTGGGAAGGCAACGATCGGAACGCATCGCTGCGACCTGTCATGGTCGTGGCTCGAGCAGCGTCGCTGGTCTGCGTCGGGTTGCAATCGGCTTCTGGCCGCCGGCTATGCGGGGGGATACAGTGCCGGACTTTCGCGCAATGCCTATGGAGACAATCAGGTTGCCACCGCGCTGTCGACCTCGTCGGTGGCGGAGACGCTATACGGCGCCTGGACGGGACCTGCCTATGTCCTCGCCGATCGCCGCTCCTATTCATCGGCTGAAATGTTCGCGGCCGTGATGCAGGACAATCACATCGCCAAGCTGGTGGGAGACCGGACGGGCGGCGACGGATGCGGGTTCATGACGGACGGTGCGCCGATCGTACTGCGCCATTCCCGGCTTCGCTTCCGCGTGCCGGACTGCATCAGGCTGCGCGCCGACGGCACGAACGAGGAGGCGGGGATCGCGCCCGATCTGCCCGTGCTGCCGACCGAAGGCGAGAGCGAGCGGTCGCGCGGCGAGCGCGCGATCCGGGTCATCGCGGGAGACATAGCCAAAGGGCGGTGATGGTAGCGTTCGACGCGTGCGCCGCCAGAGTGCCTCAGCCGATCGCGCCCGACGATCGTAGTGCCGCGATGCGGTTGCCGTCGTAGCCCAATCCCGCCAGCAGCGCGTCCGAATCGTCCTCCCCGCGTGGCATCTCCGGCGTCCGGGTCGGCGTCTGCGAATAGCGCGGGGCCGGTGCCGGCTGGGTCACGCCGCCCGCCTCGACGAACGTCCCGCGCGCGGCGTTGTGCGGATGCCGGGGGGCGTCCGCCATCGACAATACGGGGGCGAAGCAGATGTCGGTCCCCTCCATCGTCGCGCACCATTCGTCGCGCGTCCGCCGGCGGAAGACGTCGGTCAGCGCGGCGCGACGGGCCGGCCACGCTGCGTGGTCCATCTGCGGCAGGAATTCCGCGCCCAGCCCCGCGGCCTCGCACAGCAGCGCGTAGAATTGCGGCTCCAGCGATCCGATCGACACGAACTGCCCGTCCGACGTCTCGTAGGTGTCGTAGAAGGGCGCGCCGGTATCGAGCAAGTTCGTGCCCCGCGCGCCCGGCCACATCCCCTGCGCGCGGAACGACCAGATCATCGCCATCAGCAGCGCCGACCCGTCGGTCATCGCGCAGTCGATCACCTGGCCCCGGCCGGTGACGCGCGCGCTGAGGACCCCGCTGACCATCCCGAACGCCATCATCATGCCGCCGCCGCCGAAATCGCCGACCAGGTTGATCGGCGGCGTCGGCTTCTCG
>CAXTVB010000111.1:0-8871 GCA_964247555.1 uncultured Sphingomonas sp.
GGTCCTGAGATGATCGCCGCATTGCCCGACCGGTTCGCCGATATCCCGGTGATCTTCGTGACCGGGTTCGCCGGCGATACCGGGGCGAGCGGGTTCGGCGATCACCAATTGCTGCGCAAACCCTTCACGCTCGCTGCGTTGGACCTGGCGATCGACACGGCGACCGCGCGGCCCCAATCGGATGCGCCGACCAGCATCGCGGCGGAATGACCGCGGTCTTAAGTCACGAGAATATCGGCTGACGCATCCGCCGCGCCGTTCTATAGGCCGTCGACGCGTCCACCTGGGAACCGAATGAAATCCATCGACCGCTACATGGCCCGGCTGATCGCGGTCCCGTTGTTCTCGACGTTGATCGTTGCCGCGATGCTGCTGGTGCTCGACCGGATGCTGCGCCTGTTCCAGTTCGTCGCGACCGAGGGCGGTCCGATCAGCGTGGTGTGGCGGATGCTCGCCAACCTGCTTCCCGAATATCTCGGACTCGGCATTCCGATCGGGCTGCTGCTGGGCATATTGCTCGCTTTCCGGCGGCTGGCGACGTCGTCGGAGCTGGACGTGATGCGTGGCGTCGGCATGAGCTACACCCGGCTGCTGCGCGTGCCGTATATGTATGCGATCGTGCTCGCGCTGCTGAACCTCGCCATCGTCGGCTATCTGCAGCCGGTTTCGCGCTATCATTACGAGAATCTGCGCTTCGAACTGCGGACCGGCGCGCTGGGCGCCTCGATCAAGGTCGGGGAATTCACGCATCTGGGCGACCGCATGACGATCCGGATCGAACAGAGCCGCGACAAGGGCCGCAAGCTGTCCGGCATCTTCGTTCATGCGCAGACGGTGAAGGGCGACTGGATCGGCGTCACCGCCGAACATGGCCAGTTCCTGGCGACCGACGACCCCAACGTCATCATCTTCCGCCTGACCAACGGCACGCTGATCCACAATCGGACCGATTTCGTCACCCCGCGCGTGCTGACCTTCTCGTCGCACGATCTCCCGATCGATCTGCCCAAGTTCGAGGCTTTCCGGCAGCGCGGCGGCGCGAACCTGGAATATACGCTGCCCGAACTGGCGCGGCAGGGGCATGAAGCGTCGACCCACATGCTCCGCAACTCCGTACGCGCGGAGTTCCACTTCCGCGTGATCGAAGTGGCGACGATGTTCCTGCTGCCGCTCCTCGCGCTCGCGCTGGGCGTGCCACCGAAGCGATCCAGTTCGGCGTTCGGCGTATTTCTGGCGATCGTCATGATCGTGACTTTCTTCAAGATAAACCAATATGCCGCGGCGGTCGGCGAACGCGGGGCGGTCGATCCGATCATCGCGCTATGGGTGCCGTTCACGATCTTCGCCGCGTTGGTGTTCTGGATGTATTACACCATCGCCTACGTCCCCGGCGGCCAGCCGATCGGCGCACTGGAGCGCGGCTTCTCGAAACTGGCGAGCGCGATCACCCGGCGCATGCCGGGCCGTCGGCCGCGGACGGTGGTGACTGCGTGACGATGTTCGGTTTTTTCCCGTCGCGCACCGTTGCGGTCTACATGGCCAAGCTGTTCCTATCCCGGACGTTTGGCATCTTGGCCGGCCTGGTGCTGGTGCTGCTGGCGCTGGCGCTCCTCGGCGAATCGGGGAAGATCCTGGCCGTGCACGGCAACGGACAGGGCGAAGTCTGGCGCTATGTCACGCTGCGCGCGCCGCAGATTGCGTCCACCTTCCTGCCCTATTCCGTACTGCTGGGTACGATCCTGACGCTGTTCACGATGAACCAGAACAGCGAGATAATCGCGCTGAAATCCTCGGGCCTGTCCGCGCATCAGGTCTTGGCACCGCTCTTCGTCGCCGGCCTGGGTGTCGCGATAATCAGCTTTTCGTTCAACGACCGGATCGTCACGCGTGCCACCGCAACGCTGACCGCGTGGCAGAATGTCGAATACGGCACTATGCCCGTCGATCGCGGCGACCGTACGAACGTGTGGGTACGCGCGGGCGACGATCTGATCGAGGTCGACCAGATCCGAGGTCGCGGCGACAATGCGCAGCTGACCGGTGTGACGCTGTACGATCGAACCGGCGGCAATCTGGTGGGCATCGTGCGCGCGCCGCAGGGGCGGCGTCAGGCGGACGGGTGGCTGATCGGCCCGGCAACGCGCTTCGACGTCGCCAAGGGCACGCTGACCAAATTGGGCGCGACCGTCATCGGCCACGGCGTTCGGCCGGACCAGTTCACGCTGGCGTCGGTCGATGCGGACAGCCTTTCGTTCGGTGCGCTACGGCAAGCGATCGGCGACCTGTCGGGCGCAGGCCGCCCGACCAAGGCTCTGGAAGGCGCCTTATGGCACAAGCTGTCGGGGCCGTTGTCGGCCGTCCTCATGCCACTTCTTGGAGCAGTGGCCGGGTTCGGCATCGCGCGGTCGGGCAAGCTGTTCGTGCGTGCCGTCATCGGGATGATGCTGGGCTTCGCCTATTTCGTCGCAGACAATTTCGCGTTGGCGATGGGCAATCTCGGTGCATACCCGCCCTTCCTCGCGGCCTGGGCGCCGTTCCTGCTGTTCCTGATGATTGGCGAAGTGGTGCTGATACGCAGCGAGGAATAAGCCTAGCGCGCGCCCATGGTGCTCCGTGCGATCTTGTGTACCAGCCCCGGCAACCCGGGATAGCTCGCGCGGTGATAGGGCGAATGATCGTCCAGTGCCGCCGAGATCCGCCGATGCGCCTCGCCCAGCGCATGATAGGGCAGCCCGGGCAACAGATGGTGCAAAGCGTGGTAGCGCAGGCCGACCGGCGCCCACAGCGCGGGCAGCAGGGTCGGCGGCGGGACGTTGACGGTGTCGAGATACTGCGCGGTAACGGTCATCACCTCGCCCTCGTTTTCCCAGAGATGCGCGACGAGCGTCCGAACCTGGTTGAGGACCGCGACGCCCGCTGCGACGCCCATGACGATGGCGAAGGTCGCGAGCAACATCGTGCCCGTCGCGACCAGCAGTACCAGCGCCACCGCCCAGACGCTGCACGCCGCCTCGACGCGCAGCCACTGCGCCATGGCCTCGCCCTCGGGCGCGCGACGGCGGAAGGTGGGGTTGATCGACAGGCTGGAATAGCGCTCGACGACGATCGTCCGCAGGGTCGGCGATAGCGCGGACAGCGGCGTCAGCACCGCGTAGCGGAAGATCAGCGCGACCGGCGCCAGCGCGGACACCAGGATGAAGACCGGCAGCGTCCACGGTTTCATCAGCGCCAGCGGCAGATATTCCGGGTCCTCGCTGGTGCCGTAGCGCGTGCGAGCGTGGTGAAGGTTGTGCACACCTTCGTACATGAAGGACGGGATCAGCATCGGTATGCCGACCAATAGGTTCCAGCCCAGACGGAAGCCCGGAACTGCTAAGTGTTTGATATGCGTGAGTTCGTGGATGAAGCTGAGCGCCCGGTACAGCGCCAGTACCGCAACCGCGCCAGCGACGATCGCCAGCGCCGTCGACGGCACGAGGATCGCGGTCGCCAGCGCGCCATAGCCGAGCACGACCGATGCAATCAGGTCCGCCCAATAGATGCGCGGCGACGGCGGGTTGAGCTCGCGCGTCAGTTCGGCAGCGGCGCGCAGCATGGCCTTGTCGTCGGCGATCCGGTGCGTCGGCACCCGGGCCGCACGGTCGATCGCGACGCCGCTGGCATCGAGGGGGAGCGAAGGGTTCATGGCGATCGGCATTGGCCCAAGATAATGGCGGCAGCGTGGCATTTACAGGCCAACACCGCGTGCGGTCGATGAGGATTGCCCATCACGGCGATGCAGGCGGGCGATGACGCGACTTTCACTCGCCTTGGCGATCCGCGCTGGTTAACACGCATCGCACGCACGCGGGGGACGGCACGACATGGCGACCAATCTGACGATCCGGCCGATCGAGACGAAGAAGGACCGCAAGGCATTCGTCGATCTGCCGTTCCGGCTCTATGCCGACGATCCGAACTGGGTGCCGCCGCTGAAGGGCGAGGCGCTTGGCCTCATCACGCCGGAAAAGAACGGCTGGTACAGCCACGCGAAGGTGCAGTTGTTCCTGGCCGAGGAAGCCGGCAAGGTCGTCGGTCGCATCTCCGCGCATATCGATACGCTGGCGCTGACCATGCCGGCCGGTCAGGGTTTCGGCCCGGGCGTCGGCCAATGGGGGCTGATGGATGCCGAGCGCGAGGACGTCTTCGTCGCGCTGCTCGCCGCCGCCGAAGCCTGGCTGCGCGCGCAGGGCATGACTCGGGCGCTCGGACCGATCTCGCAGTCGATCTGGGAAGAGCCGGGCCTCTTGGTCAGCGGCTTCGATCATCCGCCGACGATCATGATGGGCCATGCGAAGCCCGAATATCGCGGCTGGATCGAACGCGCAGGCTATGCGGTCGTAAAGGAACTGATGACCTACGAGCTTGATATCACCAAGGAATTCCCCCCGATCGTCAAGCGCATCATCAAATCGGGCCAGGCCAATCCCCGGATCGTGGTGCGCGAAGTCAACAAGCGCAAGTTCGAGGAGGAGGCAGCGATCATCCTCGCGATCCTGAACGATGCATGGTCGGACAATTGGGGCTTCGTTCCGCTCACCCCACCCGAAATCAAGGATGTCGGCGTCAAGCTGAAACCGATCGTGTTCAACGACCTGATCCGGATCGCCGAACTGGACGGCAAGCCCGTCGCGTTCATGATCACCCTGCCCGACCTGAACGAGGCGATCATGCCGCTAAAGGGTAATCTCCTCCCCTTCGGCTGGGCCAAACTGCTGTTGTGGCTGCGCAAGCCCAAGGTCCGCACGATGCGCGTGCCGTTGATGGGCGTCGTGAAGGAGCTTCAGTCGTCGCGCCTCGCAAGCCAATTGGCGTTCATGATGATCGACCTCATCAAGAACGCCTCGCTCGAACGCTACGGCGCGACGCGCAGCGAGATCGGCTGGATCCTGGAGGACAACCAGGGGATGCGGTCGATCGCGGAGACGATCAAGAGCGATATCAACAAGGTGTATCTGGTGTACGAGCGAACGCTCTGATTCGCGTTGGCCATCCGTCATGCCGGAATCGGGCCGCCATCCATCGTGCCGCACATCATCTCGCCGTCCTTGTGGCGCCCTGGCCCCCGGCGCAAGCCGGGGTGACGAAGGTCAGAACGGCACCTTGAGCGTCACGACCGCCGCGCTGCCATGCCCACCGGGCAGGCTGGTGTCGGCGGCATGGAAATTGGCCGTCCCGCCGCCGGGCAGACGCACCGTCATAGGGGGCAGATCGGGTGGCCCCGGCTTGTCGGGCAATGGCTGCAGTCGATTGGTCTGCCGCCGCGCGCAGACGACGATATCCTCGGGGGCGCCATCCGTTGGACATGGTTTCGGACCGAGCGACAGCAGGTCGATCCGCTCGGGCGGCGGCGTCGGTGAATTGGTCGAAGTCGCCGCCGCCTGGAGAAGGACGAGCAGCGCGCGCATCAGAACAACACGGCCCCGCCACTCACCACGCGGACGTCCGGCGTATCGCGGTTCAGTCCGAAAGCGGTCAGCAGGTCGATCTGGAAGCGCTTGGTCGGCTTCCATCCGATCGACGAAGCCGCAAGAACATGCGTTTCGTGCCCGGACGGGTCGTTGTCGCGCTCGACCGACAGCTCCTGGTACAGCGAGATATCCTCGGTCAGCTTGTACCGCAGGCCGCCGATGCCGCTATACGCAAGATGCCGGCCGTCGCCTGCCTCGTTCGCGGCGGCGTCCGCTTCGCCGGTGAAATCGACCGCCAATTTCTCGGTCAGGTCATATTGCACGGGGATGATCGCCCCGGCGCTCCACGTCCCCGCCCCGACCGGATAGCGGCCAGTCGGCGCGGTCACGAATGCCTGGATGCCGGCGGAGAAGGGTTTGCCCTTTTCGCCCGTCAGATGCTCGCGCACCGCGAAACTGATGTCGCCGGTGCCGTCGACCTGATCGATCTGCCCGGTCGCCTTGTCGCGCGTGCGGTCGTGGCCGTATGCGGTCCACCCGAACTGCACTTCGGTATCCTTGCCCACTCCGATCCGCGCGAGCAAATCCGCGGCGACGATCCGATCCTCGCGCTGGTCGCTGGTGTCGTCGCGCTGCCAGTCGAGCGTGGAGAATTCGATGTGGACCTGTCCCGGCTCGGTCGTACAGCTGGAGCCGCCAAGGCTCGGTCGGGTAGGACAGAAGCGCGGTTCGTCCTCCTGCGCCAGGGCCGGGGTCGCAATCGCCGCCAGCAACGCACCGAAAAGAAAGGTCTTCATCGCAGCCTCACCCAGGTTGGCGCATGGTCGCTGGCCTTTTCGCGGCCGCGATAGACTTTGTCGACCCCGGCATCCACCAGCCGGTCCGCGACCGCCGGGCTGAGCAGCAGGTGATCGATGCGGAACCCCGCATCGCGCTGCCACGCGCCCGCCTGATAATCCCAGAAGGTCCACACACCGCCTGCCGGGTGTCGCGTGCGCAGCGCATCGGTCCACCCCTGCGCGAGCAACCGACGATACGATTCGCGGCTTTCCGGCTGCATCAGCGCGTCGGTGGCCATCGCGCGGACCGAATAGGTGTCGTCGTCGTTGGCGATGACGTTGTAGTCGCCGGCCAGCACCGCGGGCACTTCCTCGGCGAGCAGCGCGCGCGCGCGCGCCGCGAGCCGGTCCATCCAACGCAGCTTGTAGTCGAACTTGGGTCCCGGCTGCGGATTGCCGTTGGGCAGATAGAGCGCGGCGACGACCAGCCCGTCGACATCGCATTCGAGATAGCGGCTATGCTCGTCCTCGGGCTCCCCGGCGAGCCCGCGCTGGCGTTCGACGGGTTGCCCGCCCTTGGCCAGCACCGCAACGCCGTTCCAGCTCTTCTGCCCATGCCACACCGCGCCGTACCCGGCGGCTTCGATATCGGCGACGGGGAAGTTCTCGTCGGACGCCTTCAGCTCCTGAAGGCACACGATGTCGGGCTGTTCCTCGGTCAGATACTCGACCAGGCGGGGCAGCCGCGCCTTGATGCCGTTGACGTTATAGGTGACGATCTTCAACGTCGGCGCGATCAGATCGCGAAGCTGGAACCGCACCCGCACCCGGATGCGGCATTGGGATTTTCGACCCTGAAGGCCGCGCCGCTCAGCGATTCGACATAATCGACCGCGCAACCGCGCACGAGATCGAGACTGACGCTGTCGACGACCAGTCGCACGCCGTTCAGTTCCGCCACCGTATCGTCGGCGGCAACGTCGTCCGAAAAACCGAACTTGTACTGGAACCCCGAACACCCGCCGCCATCGACCGACAGGCGCAGGATCGCGGGCTTGCCCTGCTTCACCGCGATCGCAGCGACGCGCGCGGCGGCGGATGGGGTCAGGACGATCTCGGGTGCCAGCGTTGCCATCTGTCCGAGATAGGCGCGCTACGGGAGGACGGCAACCGTTGCCTGCACCCTCCCGTCATCCCAGCGAAGGCTGGGATCTCCTCGTTGCAGATGTCGTACGTCAAATCACGAGACCCCAGCTTTCGCTGGGGCGACGAGTGGAGCGGACGAACGGCGCGATCAATCCTGCGGCGCAGGTCCGTCGCTCGACACCGGGATCGCATGGACCGCACGGTCCTGCGCGGCGAGCAGATAGTCGGCGGTCGTCAGGAACGGCACCGGGTTCACCGCGTGGCCGTCGATCCGGACCTCGTAATGCAGATGCGACCCGGTGGAGCGGCCGGTCGAGCCCATCAGCGCGATCAGTTCACCGCGCTTTACATGCTGGTTCGCGGCGACGAGGATGCGCGACAAATGGCCGTAGCGGGTCGCGATCCCCTTGCCGTGATCGATCTCGACCATGTTGCCATAGCCGCCGGCGCGTTCGGCCCGGTCGACCATGCCGTCCGCGGTCGCGTAGACCGGTGTACCTATGGGTCCGGGAATGTCGACGCCGGCGTGCATCGCCGCCGTCCCGCGGAACGGATCGGTACGGATGCCGAAATTGCTGGTGAAGGCCAGATGCTGGACCGGCTGCACCGAGGGGATCGCGATCGTTCCCTGTTGCAGCGTGTCGAGCTTCTTCCAGGTCTGGAACAAGGTGCGGAACTGCTGATCGGCGCGCAGGTCTGCCGCCGCCTCCGGGCTGTTCGCGGCGATCAGCGGACCGCCCATAGCCTGCGACTTGCCGTGGGCCAGGATGCGCTCGGGCTGGAGGCCTAGCTTGCGGACGGTGGCGGTCGTCTGCGCATAGCGTTGGTCGAGCACGCGCTGCGCCTGGCCCGCCAGCGCGACCTGGTGCAGTTCGACCTTCGCCATCGGGGCGACGACGTCCTTCGCCAGCCGGTCCGCCTGGGGATCGACCGACAACGTCGCCAGCGCTAGCTTCTGCGTATCGCCCTCGCCCGTCAGCGCGGCGGCGATCAGCGCCTGGCGCTGTTCCATCCGTGCGGCGTGGACCGCGGCGACCTTGCGGATCGTGCTGACCTTCGCCTGCATCGCGTCGAGCTGCCGCTCCATATGGGCGATGCGCAGCGCGGCGTTGGTGGGGGCGACGACACCGGTCGCGGCGGCGGCGTGATACGCGGCCTGTGCCGCGCCATAGCCCGAAAATCCGAAGGTCACGACGCCGAACGCGGCGATCGCCGCCTGGGTGCGGCCGGCGATGCTGAGGCGGCGGAGCGCGCGGCCGTCATGGAACAGGATATCGCGGGCGGTGAACACGGAACGGACACGCGCGAACACGGCACAGGCGGTATCGGAAATCTTGGCCATCGGACCCCAAAAGATGCGCCTCGAGCCCATACGGGACCCCGGCCTCGTTAATCGCGCCGGATACACACCCCAGCCCGCCCCTGACGATCGTGTGTCTGGCCGACCTTGTCCGCCGGGGGCAATAGGCGCGCTGCGCCTGCGCGTCAGACCGGCA
>CAXTVB010000112.1:0-8298 GCA_964247555.1 uncultured Sphingomonas sp.
CTCGGCCGTCCGTATGACAACGGGGCGCCCCTCGCGTCCGCGCCCTACTACGGGATCGGCGGCGTCAACACGCCCGTGGCGGGCTTCTACCAGGGCGACCTGCTCCCGAAGACCGAACGGCACGACGTCAATCTGTTGACGCATTACGATTTCTCCGACGCCTTCAAGCTTTCGCTGGAAGGCAAGTTCGTGCAGAATCGCGCCACCAGCAGCGGCTCGTACCTGCAAACCTTCGGCCAGGCCGTGGCGGCCACCAACCCGTTCGTGCCCGACGCGATCCGCCAGGCGGCGCTCGCCGCGGGCGCGGACACGCTGTACGTGAATCGCGACAATCTCGATTATGGTCGCCAGCAGGAATCCGACCGGCGACGGACCTATCGCGGCGTCGTCGACATATCGGGTCGGATCTCGGATCACGCGACTTACGACGCCTATTACGAATATGGCCGCACCGACGTGCAGATCACGCGCATCGGCGATCGCCTCGCCGATCGCTACACGCAGGCGATCGATGCGGTGCTCAGTCCCGCGGGGCAGATCGTGTGCCGGGTGACGCTGACCAACCCGAACAGCGGCTGCGTCCCGATCAGCCTGTTCGGCCCCGGGCCGGCGACCGCGCAACAGCTCGGCTATTTCCAGGTCGACGACGTGAGCAATGCTAGCATCACGCAGCAGGTCGCCAGCGCGTCCATCTCGGGCGATTTCGGCCAGTTCTTCGAACTGCCGGGCGGACCGGTCCAATTCTCGTTCGGCGGCGAGTATCGCAAGGAGACCAGCCGCTTCGATCCGAGCGCCAATCTGGTGAACGCCCGCTTCTACGAATATGACGAGCCGTCACTGGTGCTGCCGAGCAGCGGCAAGTTCGACGTCAAGGAAGCGTTCGGCGAGCTGAACGTGCCCGTGCTCAAGGACACCCGCTTTGCGAAGACGCTGTCGTTCGGTGCCGCGGGCCGGTATTCCAACTATTCCACCGTCGGGGATACCCAGACCTGGCAGTTCAACGGTGTCTATGCGCCGGTGCGCGACATCACCTTTCGCGGTTCCTACGGCAACGCGGTGCGTGCGCCCAATATCGGCGAGCTGTTCCAGCCCCGCTTCAGCAGCTCCAATTTCTTCACCGATCCCTGCACGCCGGCGCAGATCAACAACGGTACGCAATATCGCGCGGCCAACTGCGCCGCGACGCTGGGCGCGGTCGGCGCGACCTCCGTTCCGGCCTTGCAGACCGGCAACTTCGTCAGCGGCGTTCAATCTGGCAACGCGAACCTGAAGGCCGAAACCGCGCGCACCTGGACCGCGGGCGTCGTGTTCCGGCCGCGGTTCCTGCGCGGCTTCACCGCTTCGTTCGACTGGTACGACATCCGACTGAAGGACGCGATCAACCAGGTGACGCCGTCCGACCTGGCCAATCTGTGCGTCGATCAGCAGACGACCGCAAACCCGTTCTGCGCCGCGATCACCCGCGCCAGCGCGGCCTATCTCGCGGCCAATCCGAACCTGGCGGCGCTGGGGTTCAAGACCGGCTCAATCGTCGGCTACACCGTCAGCCCGCAGAACGTCGCCAGTTTCCGCACGGCGGGCCTCGACGTCAATTTCGACTATCTGCTGACCAGCGCGACCGCGGGGACGTTCGATCTCAAGCTGGTGGGCGGTTACGTGAACCGGCTGGAGTTCACCGGCATCATCGGCGCACCGGTCACCAACAATCTCGACCAGTCCGGCAGACCGAAGTGGAACGCGAACTTCTCTCCCAGCTGGACGCTCGGGGGGTTCACGCTCAACTATAATCTGCGATGGTTCGACGCGACGCTGGCGTTCGATCGCAACACGCTTGCCGCCAGCCCGGATATCGCCGCCGGGCGCTACATCCGCAACGATGCGCTGTGGCAGCACGATCTGCAGGCGCAGTATCAGCTCGCCGACGGCTTCGCATTCTATGGCGGCGTGACCAACTTCACCGATCAGAAGCCCGATCCCGCCAGCTATGGCACCAACAACCCGGTATCGCCGCTCGGTCGCTATTTCTACACCGGGGTGAAGATACGGACCAATGCCCTGAAGTGACGACGACGTTCGCGGAGCGACGATCGCCGGGGGGGTGGGCGACCATCGGCTCCGGGTAAGTCCTTCAATTGCGGACGCCGGTTCTGGCGCGCGCCGGGCATCGCCGCTATCGTCGCGGCGAACGGCGCCGATGCCGCCCGTACCGAGCGATGATCGATGAGCGACACACCACCGACGATTGACCCGACGAACGGAAGCATGCGGTCGGCGCCCGACGACGCGCCAATCACCGCCGCGCCGGCAACCTGCACCACGGCGCTGGCATGGACCGAGGCGGAGCGGCTGGCCGCGCTGGATCGCTACGCCATTCTCGACACCGGCCAGGAACCGGCCTTCGACGACCTGGCCGCACTCGCGGCCGATATCCTCGATGCGCCGATCGCGGTCGTCAATCTCATCGCGGCGGACCGGCAATGGTTCAAGGCGGAGGTGGGGATCGGGACGGACACGCTCCCGCTCGACGTGTCGATCTGCCGCCATGCGATCCTGCAGTCGGGCATGCTCGTGATCCCGGACCTCGCGTGCGATCCGCGGTTCGACGACAATCCGCTCGTCCATGCGATCGACGGGCTGCGCTTCTACGCGGGTGCGCTGATCGTCACGCCGGACGATCTGCCGCTGGGCACCGTGTGCGTCCTGGATACCAAGCCGCGGCCGGAGGGGATCAGCGAACGCCAGGAGCGCGCGTTGCGGGTGCTGGCCGCGCAGACGATGGCGCGTCTGGAACTGCGCCGGTCCGAAGCGATCGCCACGGTCGAGCGGGCGCGCGCCGAAAAACATGCCGATCGCCTGTCGCTGATCGCCAAGGCGTCGTCGATGCTCCTGACCGCGAACGATCCGACGCGCGCGGTGCGCGACCTGTTCGAACTGATCGCGGACAGGTTCCGCGTCGACGTGGCGTTCCAGTACCGGTGCGGCGACGGCATATTGCAACTCGTCGCCGCGGCGGGGCTGACCCCCGAACAGGAGCGCGCAGCCGACCGGATCGAGATCGGGCAGACGATCTGCGGGATCGTCGCGGCGACGCGGCAGCCCGCGCATGTCACCGGCATCCTCGCGTCCCCCGATCAAACGCTCGCGTTCCTGCAGATGCTGGGCGTCGACACCTATTTCAGCGCGCCGCTGGTCAGCAGCGGCGAATTGCTCGGCACCATATCCTTCGGCCGGTCGGGGGAACCCTTTTCCCCGGGCGAGCGCGAGACGCTGCTGACGCTCGTCGCGCAGTTGGCGATCGCACTCGAACGCCAACAGGCCGATGTCGACCTGCGATCGCTCAACGCCGATCTCGAACGCCAAGTCATCGAACGCACCCAGGCACGGGGGCGGAACTGGGCGGTCAGCCCGGACCTGATGGGTGCGCTGAACGCCGACGGCTATTTCGAAACGTCGAATCCGGCATGGCATACCATGCTCGGCTGGAGCGAGGCGGAGGTCCGCCGGATGTCGATCTGGGACTTCCTGCATCCCGACGACATCGAAGGGACACGCCACGGATTCGACCTGAACATGGTCGGCGAGCCCGCGGTCGATTTCCTCAACCGGTACCGTGCCAAGGACGGGACGTATCGCTGGATTTCCTGGGTCGGCGTACCCGAGGACAAGCTGATCTATTGCACCGGGCGCGACGTCACCGAACAGCGCGCGCAGGCCGAGGCGCTGGCCGAACGCACCGCCGAACGCGACCGCATGTGGGAAACGTCGCCGGACCTGATGCTGGTGATCGATTTCGACGGCATCTTCCGGCGCGTCAACCCGGCCTGGACCACGCTGCTCGGCTACACCGCCGACGATCTGGTCGGTCACCACGTCACGGAGTTCGTTCTGGCCGACGATCATGGCCGGACGGTCAGAGGGTACGAAACGGCCGCGACCGGCGGTCAGCCGCGGCTCGAGAACCGATACCGGCACAAGGACGGTTCGGTGCGCTGGATATCATGGGCTGCGGCGCCAGCGGGCGACATGACCTATGCGTCGGGGCGCGACGTCACCGCCCAGCGTGCCGTCGAGGCCCGCTTGCGCGACGAACAGGATTTCGCACGCCTGGCGCTGACCGCGGTCGGCGGGGTCGGCGTATGGACCTACGACATCGTAGCCGACCGCTTCGTCTGCGATGCGGCGATCGCGAAGCTGTACGGGCTCGATCCGGAACAGGCAGCCGCCGGGCTGCCGCGCGCGGGTTTCCTGGCGAACGTCCACCCGCACGATCGCAAATCCCTGCATGACGTCATGCAAGGCGGTCTGGTTCCGCCCGGGGAGGTCGAGTCCGAATACCGGCTCGTCGGCCCCGAAGGATCGATCCGCTGGGTCTTGTCGCGCGGCCTGACCTATTTCGACGAGGACGGCAGACCGCTGCGCCGCACCGGCGTCGGCGTCGACATGACCAGCCAGCGGCAGGTCGAGGATCAGCTTCGCCAGGCGCAGAAGATGGAGGCGGTGGGCCAGCTGACGGGCGGCCTTGCTCATGATTTCAACAATCTGCTGACCGGCATGATGGGCAATATGGAATTGCTCCAATCGCGGCTGGCACGGGGACGGGTGGAGGATCTGGATCGCTTCGTCATCGCCGCGCAGGGTGCCGGACGGCGGGCGGCGTCGCTGACGCAGCGTCTGCTCGCCTTTTCGCGGCGGCAGACGCTGGATCCCAAGCCGACCGACGTGAACCGGCTGATCGCCGGCATGGAGGACCTGCTGCGCCGGACCGTCGGGCCGCTGAACACGATCGAGGTCGTCGGCGCAGCCGGGCTGTGGACGGCGAATATCGACGCGGGGCAGTTGGAAAACGCGCTGCTGAACCTGTGCCTCAACGGCCGCGACGCCATGCCCGAGGGGGGTCGGCTGACGATCGAAACCGCGAACAGATGGCTGGACGAACGCGCCGCGCGGGAACGGGACCTGACGCCCGGCCAATATCTGTCGATCTGCGTCACCGACACGGGCACCGGCATGACGCCGGAAACGATCCAGCGCGCATTCGAGCCGTTCTTCACCACCAAGCCGCTGGGCGAAGGCACCGGGCTCGGCCTGTCGATGATCTACGGCTTCGCGCGCCAGTCCAACGGGCAGGTCCGCATCTATTCCGAAATCGGCAGCGGCACGACCATCTGCATCTACATCCCCCGCTACAGCGGCGACGCGCTGCTGCTGGAGGAGGAACAGGCGGTCGCGATCGCCGCGGCGGCGACCGGCGCCACGATCCTGGTCGTCGACGACGAACCCACCATCCGCCACTTGATCGACGAGGTGCTGGACGAGCTGGGCTATACCGTCATCGGCGCGGCGGACGGCGGAGCGGGGCTGAAGGTCCTGCAATCGAGCGCGCGGATCGATCTGCTCGTCACCGATGTCGGCCTGCCCGACGGGATGAACGGCCGGCAGGTCGCGGATGCCGGGCGGCTGTTGCGGCCGGGGCTGAAGGTCCTGTTCATCACCGGCTATGCCGAAAACGCCGCGGTGGGTAACGGCCATCTGGAACCCGGGATGGCGTTGCTCACGAAGCCGTTCACGATGGAGGCGCTGGCGGGCAAGGTTGCCGATATGATGAAGGGGTGAGCGGTCCGTTGCGCCTTTCCCATCTCGCATGGCTCGGCGCCGTACTGCCGGCGCCAGCGATCGCGCAGGTCGCGTCCGTCCCCGATATCGTCGTGCTGGGCCATGGTCTCGCGCTGCCGCCCGGCACGCCGGCCTACGGCACGACGATCATCGACCGCGACCGGCTGACGGGCGACGCATCGGGCCGGGTCGAGGACGTGCTGTCCGACGTCGCGGGCCTGCAGCAGTTCCGCCGGTCCGACAGCCGGTCCGCGAACCCGTCCGCGCAAGGGATCACCCTACGGTCGCTGGGTGGCAACGCGACCAGCCGGACGCTCGTGCTGCTCGACGGGGTACCCATCGCGGACCCGTTCTTCGGCTATATCCCGTTCAACGCGTTGTCCCCCGAAAGGCTGTCGGCCATCCGCGTCACACGCGGGGGCGGCACCGGCGCGTTCGGCGCGGGCGCGGTCGCGGGGACGATCGAGCTGGTCGGCGCCGGCCGCGCCGACCTGCCGCTCGTCACCGGAGAGGCCGCTTACGGCAGCTACAATTCCCAGACGCTTGCTGCGACGATCTCCCCCGATCTGGGCGCAGGCTATGTGTCGGTGTTCGGGCGGTACGAGCGATCGGACGGCTTCTACACCACACCCGAGGATGAACGCGTCCCCGCCACCGTCCGCGCCGCCTATCGCGACTGGACCACCGGCTTTCGTGCGGTCGCGCCGATCGATGCGCAGACCGAGCTGCAGGCGAGCGGTTCCCTCCTGCGCGACGACCGCGTGCTACGCTTTGCCGGCGCAACCTCCTCGTCCGACGCGGAGGATGCCAGCATCCGCCTGATCCACCGCGGGGCCTGGCAGGTCGACGCGCTCGCCTATGTGCAGGCGCGCGATTTCAGCAACAAGGTCATCAGCGCGACGACGTTCCAGCTGACGCTGGACCAGCGCCACACCCCCTCGACCGGTATCGGCGGCAAGATCGAGATCCGCCCGCCGGTCGGGCCCGACCAAGTCCTGCGCCTAGGCGTGGATACCCGCCGCGCCGACGGCACGCTGTACGAGGACGCGTACGGTGCGACCGGCGCGATCACCGCGCGGCGGACGGCGGGCGGCGAGACGGGCACAACTGGCGCGTTCGCGGAGGACGACTGGACGATCGGGCATCTGGTCCTGACCGGTGGCGGGCGCGTCGACCGGTGGACGATCGATGACGGCTTCTTCCGTCAGACGACGGTCAACGGCACGCCGACGACCACCAGCGCCTATCCCGACCGGTCGGGCACGATCGGCACCGGCCGCGTCGGCGCGCTGTTCCACGCAGCGCCCGCGATCGATCTGCGCGCCGCCGCGTATACCGGCTTCCGCGTCCCGACGCTGAACGAGCTGTACCGGCCCTTCGTCGTCTTCCCGATCACCACCCAGGCGAACGCCGCACTGAAGCTGGAGCGGTTGAAAGGTGCGGAGGGCGGTATCGATCTCCACCCGACGCAGTGGCTCTCGCTATCGCTGACGGGCTTCTACAACCGGCTGGAGGATGCGGTGGCCAACGTCACCATCGGCACCAATCTGCGCCAACGCCAGAATGTCGACGCGATCGTCGCGAAGGGGGTGGAGGCATCGGGCAGCATCCACCACGGCCCCGTCTCGCTGACCGGGTCCTACGCCTTCAACGACAGTCACGTCCGCGCCACCGGCGTCCAGGCGCAGCTCGACGGCCTCGCCCCCGCGCAGAGCCCGCGTCACGCCGCCAGCGCCACGCTCGCTTGGGACCCGGCGCGTGGCCCAAGCCTGTCGGGCACGCTGCGCCATGTCGGCGCGCAATTCGAAGACGATCTCCAGACCGCGATCCTGCCCCCCGCGACGGTGTTCGATGCGGTCGCGGGCGTCCCCGTCGGCCACGGGGTGTCGATCGTCGCGCGCGCGGAGAACCTGTTCGACGCGACCGTCGTCACGCGCAATTCGGGTGGGTCCATCGACCTGGGCACGCCGCGCACGCTATGGATCGGTGTCAGAATCGGGAGAGTGCGATGAGCAGCGAGATGGTGCCGGTGCCGGACTGGGCGGCGGAGACCGGGATCGAGGCGGGCGATTATGCTGCGCTCTATACTGCCGCGGAACAGACGCCGACGCGCTTCTGGCTGGACTCGGCGACCCGGCTCGAGTGGATCGCCGCGCCGACGGTCGCCGACGATAGTAGTTTCGACGAAGGCGATTTCCGCGTTCGCTGGTTCGCCGACGGGACGCTAAACGTCGCTGCGAATTGCGTCCACCGCCATCTGGCGGAACGTGGCGACCAGGTCGCGATCGTCTGGGAACCCGACGAACCGTCCGAAGGCTCGCGGACGCTCACGTACCGCGACCTCCATGCCGAGGTGTGCCGCTTCGCCAATGTCCTGAAGAGCGCGGGTGCGACCAAGGGGACGCGCGTCACGCTGTACATGCCGATGATCCCGGAGGCGGCGATCGCGATGCTCGCCTGCGCGCGGATCGGCGCGGTACATTCGGTCGTGTTCGGCGGATTCTCCCCCGATGCGCTCGCCGGACGCATCGTCGATTGCGGCTCCACGATCCTCGTCACCGCCGACGAGGGGCGCCGCGGCGGCAAGCGCGTGGCGCTGAAGGAGAATGCCGACAAGGCCGCCGCGCTCGCCCCCGTCCTCGAACGCATGATCGTGGTGCGCGCAACGGGGGCCGATGTCGCGAT
>CAXTVB010000112.1:8308-8857 GCA_964247555.1 uncultured Sphingomonas sp.
ATCACGAGTCCGACGTTTCCGCCGACTGCGCGCCCGAACCGATGAACGCGGAGGACCCGCTGTTCATCCTCTACACCTCGGGCTCCACCGGAAAGCCGAAGGGCGTCGTCCACACCAGCGGCGGCTACCTCTTGTGGGCGAACCTCACGCACGCCTGGTGCTTCGACCCGCGTCCGGGCGAGATCTTCTGGTGTGCCGCCGATGTCGGCTGGGTCACCGGGCACAGCTATATCGTCTACGGCCCGCTCTCCAACGGCTGCACGACGCTGATGTACGAAGGCGTGCCCAATTGGCCGACGCCCAGCCGCATCTGGGAAGTCATCGACCGCCACCAAGTCGCGACGCTGTTCACCGCCCCCACCGTGCTGCGCGCGCTGATGCGCGAAGGCGACGCGCCGGTGACACGCACCAGCCGCGCCTCGCTTCGGCTGCTCGGATCGGTCGGCGAGCCGATCAACCCGGAGGCGTGGCGCTGGTATCATCATGTCGTCGGCGGCGATCGATGCCCGATCGTCGACATGTGGTGGCAGACCGAGACGGGCGCGGGGA
>CAXTVB010000113.1:0-8776 GCA_964247555.1 uncultured Sphingomonas sp.
GGTTCGCGTCGTCGAACAAGGAGGCGAAGCGCAAGATCGAGGAGGGTGCGGTCCGGGTCAATGACGACCGGATCGGCGGGGCCGAGACGGTCGTCGTGGCGGGCGACAAGATCAGTTTCGGGAAGAAGCTGCATGGGGTGGCGGTGGGGGGCTGATCCACCGACTGCCCCACCCCGGCGAAGGTCGCGGTGGGGCTCAGGTAAGCGCAGCCGTTAAAAAGGCAGCTTGAACCCCGGCGGCAGCGGGATGCCGCTCGTCATCTTCGCCATCGCCGCCGAAGACGCCGCATCCGCCCGCGCGCGCGCGTCGTTGAACGCGGCGACCACCAAGTCCTCCAGCATCTGCTTCTCGGCCGGCACGATCAGCGAATCGTCGATCGACAGGCCGATGATCCGGCCCTTGGCCGAGGCACGGACCTTCACCAGGCCACCGCCCGAGACGCCCTCGACCTCGACGACGTCGAGCCCGGCCTGCGCCTTTTCCAATTCGGCCTGGACGTTCTGCGCCATGGCCATGATGTCGTCGAGATTGTTCATGCGTTGGTCCTCTTGGTCGGCCATGCCTCGAGCACGGCATCGGGAAAGGCGTCGCGCGCAGCGCGGACGATCGGAGAATCCCAGGCGGCGATTCGCTCGGCCTCGGCCGAGGCGTCCTGTCGCTCCTTCAGCGTCGGCGCCCCGGGCACGTCGTCGAACGCGATCTTCCAGGGCGTGCCGGTCAATCCCTTCAGCGCCGCCGTCAGGTCGGCGAGCGTGTCGGTCGCCATGGGCCGGCTTCCGCTGAAGACGATCTCCGGCGGCGCATAGCGCACGACCCGCGCGCCATTGTACAGCCGCGCGGCGAGCGCGAGCGATCCCGCTTCGTCCAGCCGCTGCACCAGTGCCTCGAACGTCTGCGGCAAACGCGATTCGGGGGCGGCGGCCGGCGTCGGCGCGACCGGGGTCGGGACAGCAGCCACCGGTGCGGTGCCGTTCGCGATCGCCCGCGCCAGTTCGCCCGGATCGGGCAAGGTCGACGCATGGATCGCGCGCAGCAGCGCCATCTCCGCCGCCTCGATCGGCAGCGCGGCGCGCGCGATCTCGTCATGCCCCTTCAGGAACAATTGCCACAGCCGGTGCAGCACGGGATAGGATAGCGACCCCGCCCATTCGCCGAGCGCCGCCCGCTCCTCCACCGCCTGCGCCGCGTCGGCCACGGTGCCCAGCTTGGCGAGCGTGATCCCGTGGACCGTCTCCATCAGCGACTGGAACACCGACAGCGGATCGACGCCGTAATCATATTGCCGCCTGAGCGACGCGAGCGATCCCATGCCGTCGCCTGCCAGCACCAACCCGAAAAGGTCGCGCACCGCGCCGCGGTCGGACAGGCCCAGCATCTGTCGCACCGCGTCGGCACTCACCCCGCCGCCCTCGATCCCGGCATGCGCGATGGCCTGGTCGAGGATCGACAAGCCGTCACGCGCCGACCCTTCCGCGGCGCGCGCGATCAGCATCAGCGCCTCATGGTCGGCGACCACCCCTTCCTGCTGCGACACCATCGCGAAATGCGCCGCGAGCTTCTCCGCCGGAATCCGCCGCAAGTCGAACCGCTGGCAGCGCGACAGGACGGTCACCGGCACCTTGTTCACCTCGGTCGTGGCGAACAGGAATTTCACGTGCGGCGGCGGTTCCTCCAGCGTCTTCAGAAGCGCGTTGAACGCGTTCTTGGACAGCATGTGGACCTCGTCCACGATGTAGATCTTGAACCGCGCCGAGACCGCGGCGTAGCGCGAGGCGTCGATGATCTCGCGGACGTCGTCGACACCGGTATGGCTCGCGGCGTCCATCTCGATCACGTCGATATGCCGTCCCTCCGCGATCGCGCGACAGGGTTCGCACACGCCGCAGGGGTCGATCGTCGGACCCCCCTGCCCGTCCGGACCGATGCAGTTCAACGCCTTCGCGATCAGGCGGGCGGTGCTGGTCTTGCCCACCCCGCGCACGCCGGTCATCAGGAACGCGTGCGCCAGCCGGTCGCGCTTGATCGCGTTGCCCAGCGTCTGGACCATCGCGTCCTGGCCGATGAGTTCGGAGAAGGTCTGCGGGCGATATTTGCGCGCGAGCACGCGGTACGCCGCGGCCTTGGCGACGGGCGGCGGCGGTTCGCCCAGATCGAAGCCGTCAGCCACCGCGATTCGCGCCTCGGCAGGCGTGGAAGTGGAGGAAGTGGAGGCGTGCCATCTTCCCCCCAGATAGGGCGTACGGCGCCGAAAGCGAAGAGGGTTCGGTTGGGGTTTGAGAGGGGAGCATCGGGCGAGGATGGGCTATCGCGGGGGTGTAGGACAGGGGCGCGCGCTAATTATCGGGTGGGGGTGCTGGTGACGAACCGGTAGGATCGGGGGCTGG
Organism: uncultured Sphingomonas sp.; assembly: GCA_964247555.1. Classification (GTDB taxonomy): domain Bacteria; phylum Pseudomonadota; class Alphaproteobacteria; order Sphingomonadales; family Sphingomonadaceae; genus Sphingomonas. Next base: position 2,385 of record CAXTVB010000113.1, read on the forward strand.
CGGTCGCAGATTTGCTAACGGTTCGCGAGCCGATCCGCCAAATCCTCCGTCACCCCGGACTTGATCCGGGGCCCCGCTTCTTCTGAGCGCTGGTAGAAGCGGGACACAGGATCAAGTCCGGGGGTGACGAGGGGTTGGGTTTCGAGGCGGGTGAGCCGGAAACCACGTATTGCCGATGGGGGAGAAGCGCGCCGCGGCGAAGCCGCGTCGTCGGACGGTGCGAGGCACCGCCGGCCGCGCTGGCGCGTCTCGGTGCCAGCTTTGCTGGCAGCGTGCGCGCTGCGCGGTGGGAGCCGGACGACCCGGGGCGAAATCGTTGCGGCTGCTTCCTTCCGGATCTGACCGGGTTGGCGACGACCCCGTCCGCCCGACTCCCGCGCGCCCTATGGGCAGGCGCGCGGGGCGGGTCAAGCCGCGTTACCGGCAGGTACGGACGCGACGATGGTGGATGATGCGCACCGTGCACACCTGGCGGTGACGGAACGCCGGGCGGTCGTGGCGGACGACGACACGTTCGCGCTCTACGCGGTGCTGCGCGCTGGCGGGGGCGACGGCGAACAGAGCGGATGCGGCGACGGCGCCGATGGCGAGGGTGGACAGGATCTTCATGGGTTAGGGTCCTTTCTATCGATTACATCGGCAGGATTGCCGGATGCCTGGGTTGAACGTCAGAGGTAGATGCGGTGGCAGCGGCCGAAGCGGTTGCAGACGATCCGGTGGTGGCGATAGCCGTACCCGCCGCCACGATACCCGCCGCGATACCCGCCATAGCGATAGCCTGCATGGCCGCGGTACCCGCCGCGATACCCGCCGCCGCCGTGATAGCCATGGCCACCGCGATAGCCGTGATGCGATTGCGCCGCGGCGGGCGTCGCCGCGACGCCGCCGATCGCCAGCGCCGCTGCACCGACCAATGCGAACATCTTCATGTCATGCTCCTTTCGTCGCCCGGGGATCGGGCATGGGAAGGACAATGATCCTGCCGCAGTGCACGTTCCCTGAATATCCCGTTGTCGCAGCGACAGGCTTGTCGCGGTCAGTCCGGCGGGATCCGTACGCGCAGGCCGTCCAGCGACGGTGCCAGGACGATCTGGCACGCCAGCCGACTCGTCCGGGTCGCACCGGGGGCGAGGTCCAGCATGTCCTCCTCGTCCGCGCTTGCCGCGGGAAGGCGCGGAAAATCCTCGGGATCGACGATCACATGGCAGGACGCGCAGGCCGTGGCGCCGTCGCATGTCCCCTCCAGCGGCTGGCCGATCGCCTGCGCGACATCGAGCAGACGCTGCCCCTCGTGCCCCATGGCTTCGCGGACGAGCCCGTCGCGCCCGGTGAACAGGATCCTCACGCCGCCGCCCGTTGCGCATCCGCCGCGGCCATAATCGCGTCCAGTGCGGCGATCAGCGCGGTCGGCTCCGTATAACGCCCGAATCCCAGGCGCACCGAGGTACGCGCCTCCGCCTCCGTCAGCCCCAGCGCGCGCAGCACATGGCTCGACCGGCCCGATCCGCTGGCGCAGGCCGATCCGGCGGAAAAGGCGATGTCGCGGCAGTCCGACATCAGCCGGTTCACATCGAGCCCGTCGCGGCGGATGTTGAGGTTGCCGAGGTAGCGCGCATCGATCGATCCGTTGATCGTCCATTCCGGCCCCAGACGATCGCGCGCGATCCGCCACATCCGGTCGACCGCCGGCATATCCGCCGCGTGGCCGTCGCGCATCAGGTCGGCCGCGACGCCGAACCCGGCACACAAGGCGGGCGACAAGGTCCCCGACCGCCCTGGGGCCTCCTGCCCGCCGCCATGCATCAACGGCGCGAGGTCGATCCCGTCGCGCACCCATAAAGCGCCCACACCCTTCGGGCCGTAGATCTTGTGCGCGGACACCGCGATCAGATCGCAGGTGTCGGGGACGACGATCCGACCATAGCCCTGCACCGCATCGCACAGCATCGACGCGCCCACCGCATGCGCCATCGCGGCCAGCGCGGCGATCGGCTGCACGACGCCGATCTCGTTGTTGACCAGCATCGCCGCGACGAGCCCGGTGCCGCGCACGATCGCCGCCCGGGCAACGTCCAGATCGACCAGCCCATCCGAACCGACCGGCAGGACGGTGACGGCCCGTCCCCGTGCCGCCTCGGCGGCGACGGTATCCAGGACGGCCGCGTGCTCGGTGGCGATCGTCACGATTGACCCCGTGGAGCCCTTGATCGCCCAGTTCAGCGCCTCGGTCGCGCCGCTGGTGAACGCGACCTGCCCCCCGCGTGGCAGGAGCGCGGCGACGCAGTCGCGGGCGACCTCCACCGCGGCGCGCGCCCGGCGCCCCTCGCGGTGCGGGGAATGCGGGTTGGCATGCCCATCGCGCAGCCAGGGAATCATCGCCGCCAGCGCCTCGGGCGCGAGCGGGGTCGTCGCCTGGTAATCGAGATACGTCATGCCGCCGCCCGCGCGTTAGCGGCGATCGCCTTCCACTGGTCGGCAAACGCCTCCACCTCCGCCGCGGTCGTCGGCCAGCCGAAGCTGACGCGGACGACGTCCGCCGCCGCCGCTGGCGCTATGCCCATCGCGGCCAGGACATGGCTCGGCTTCATGCTGCCCGACGAACAGGCGCTGCCCGCCGAGACCGCGAACCCCGCCATGTCGAACCGGATGAGCTGCGCGCCCGCGGACACGCCCGGCATGCGATAGGACGCGATCGTCGGAATGCGAATCGTGGCAATGGCGGAGCCGTGCTCCTGCGAAGGCAGGAGCCCAGGGTTCGGGGGGCAGCGCTCGTGACCCTGGATTCCTGCGTTCGCAGAAAAACCGATCACTTCGCCGCCGGCATCCATGATCGCCGCGTCCAGCCGCGCCCGGAGCGATCGCATGCCGTCGAACCAGTCGCGCGGCGCCTCCAGCGCAGCGGCGAAGCCGAGCGCGCCCGGCAAATTCTCCGTCCCGCCACGATAGCCGCGCTCCTGGCCGCCGGTCGGGGCCAGCAGGCCGAGATCGCGCACCAGCAGCGCGCCGATCCCGATCGGACCGCCCAGCTTGTGGGCGGACACGATGATCAGGTCGGCGTCCGGCAATGGCAGCTTGCCCGCGGTCTGGGACGCGTCGGCGATCCAGACGCCATCCTCGGCACGAACGGCCTTCGCGATCTCATCCGCAGGCTGAAGGACCCCCGTCTCGCTATTGGCGGTCTGGATCACCCACCTTCCCTTCGTTTCGAAGGGTGGCAGGGACACGTGTCCGAGGCCATCGACGCCCAGCATCACCGGACTCTCCGCCGCCCGCAGCACCGCATCATGCTCGGTCGCCGAGACGCGCACGCCGGGTCGGCTACGCATGGCCAGGCCGATCGCCTCGCTCGCCCCACTCGTCAGGATCACCTCTTCGTCCCAGCCGAGCGCCGCCGCGATGCGCGCGCGCGCATCCTCCAGCGCGCGCCGTGCCGCCCGTCCCTCGCCATGCGGCGAGGACGGATTGGCCCAGCGTGCCATCCCCTCGGCGACCGCGACGATCGCCTCGGGCCGCATCGGCGTGGTCGCGGCGTGGTCGAGATAGACGCGGGGGGTCAAAAATGTTCCAATCAGGCGAGCCTTGCCTATATAGCGCGCAACCGCGTCGGGTTCAGCCCCCGCCCTTTGTCCAAGCCCGCTTGCTTAAGGTCCTCCATGCCCGAAGTCATCTTTCCCGGTCCCGAAGGCCGTCTCGAAGGGCGTTTCGCCCCCGCTCCCCGCCCGCGCGCGCCCGTCGCGATGATCCTGCATCCGCATCCCTCCTCGGGCGGCACGATGAACAACAGGATCGTGCAGGAACTCTACAAGACGTTCCAGCGCCGCGGCTTCGCGACGCTGCGCTTCAATTTCCGCGGCGTCGGCAAGAGCCAGGGCGTGTTCGACAACGGCATCGGCGAACTGTCCGACGCGGCGTCCGCGCTCGACTGGGTGCAGAGCTTCCATCCCGAGGCTTCGACCACATGGGTCGCGGGCTTCGGCTTCGGCGCGTGGATCGGGATGCAGCTGCTGATGCGCCGCCCCGAAGTCCGCGGCTTCATCTCGATCGCGCCGCCCGCGAACATGTTCGACTTCACCTTCCTCGCGCCCTGCCCCTCGAGCGGGATCATCATCCAGGGCGAGGCCGACGAGGTCGTGACCCCGGCGGCGACGCAGAAGCTGGTCGACAAGCTGCGCACCCAGCGGCACATCACGATCCACCACGACACGATCCCGAAGGCGAACCATTTCTTCGAGCACGAGATGCCGCAGCTGATGGGGTCGGTCGACAAGTATCTCGACATGCGGCTCGATCCCAATTCACCGATCCGGTGAATTGGGAGGGCGCAGCGGATTAGCGAACGCTAATCCGCGTCTCGGCGCCGAGCCCGGCCAGCGGTGCGCAGCCCCGACTGACGACGCGGCTTTGCCGCGGCGGGCAATTCCCAAAGGTCATACTCCACCCCCGGAATTAATGACGTAACCCGCCCATACGAGCAAAACGATCAGCATCCAGACCGTTATTGCAATAATCAAACCCGGAAATCGCCGACGGTATCTTATTACCGCAATGGTCGGGAAGATCGCGCCGAATAGCAAGAAACCAATAGACCCATAGCGATACCAAATTTCCTACGTTTTGCTTGAATAAGGTCCAGATGCGAATGCGAATGCAAGCAAACCCATCAGCGTCACGTTGAAACCGATCAGCGTTATTGTGCAGCCAAGACCCTGAGATTTATCGTTCAATTCCACGCCTCGTCGCTCGTGGATTGTCGATGCCACCATACGGGCGGCCTTGGCAAAATATATACGTAAGCCTCCTCCCTCACATCGTCCAAATCACCACATTCCCCAGTAACACCGCGGCCATCACCATCAGCAGCACGCCCTTCTTCGTATCGCCCTTCGGCCGCGCGACCATCGCGCCGCCGCCGATGAGGCAGGCGAAGACGCCGAGCATCGCGACGGCGGGCGCGGCGGAGGCGATGGCGGTGAAGGCTGGAGTCATGCTCCCACCCTGCCGTTCGTTTCGAGCGAAGTCGAGAAGACCGACCTTCCCTTCGTCATGCCGGGCTTGCCCCGGCATCCATCGCGCCGCGCGTTCTCCCGCTTCTGGTTCCGCGGCACGATGGACCCCGGCCCAAGGCCGGGGTGACGGGATGGGGACACCATCCATTCCATCCCCCGTCATCCCGGGCTTGTCCCGGGATCCAGGGTTACGGAGCGATACGCTCGCAGCGCGGGATGCCGGGACATGCCGGCATGACGGTGGGGAGGGCCTATCCCGCCATCGCCCTCGCATAGCCCGCCAAGTCCACATTCCCCCCCGACAGCACCACCAGCGTCCCGGCCTCGACCGGAACCTTCCCCGCCAGCAGCGCCGCCAAGCCCACCGCGCCGCCCGGTTCGATCACCAGTCGCAGATACGCCGCGGCCCAGCGCTGCGCTGCCGCGGTCTCCGCCTCGCTGACCGCGACTCCGCGCGCGTCGCGCCTGGACAGGACGTCGAACGTCAGCGGCGACACCAATGTCGTCTGCAGCGAATCGCACGCGGTGGGCGGCGGGTTCGGACCGACGGGTTCGATCCACGACGCCTCCAGAGAGCGCCGCATGTCGTCCCACCCCTCGGGCTCGACGACGAACAGCGCCGCATCGGGCAACGCGAGCGCGATCCCCGCCGCCAGCCCGCCGCCGCCGCACGGCACCACGACCCGCGACGGCGCGCCGAGGCCGAGCGCGGGCATCTGCGTCGCCGCCTCGATCCCGACCGTCCCCTGTCCCTCGATCACCCAGGCATCGTCGAAGCTCGGCACCAGCGTCGCGCCCCGCGCCTCCGCCAACTGCCCGGCGATCGCCTCGCGGCTCTGCGTCGCCCGGTCGTAATCGACCACCTCCGCCCCCAGCGCCAGCGTTGCATCGCGCTTGGCGCGCGGTGCATCCGACGGCATCACGATCGTCGCCGCGATCCCCAGTCGTTTCGCCGCCCAGGCCACCCCTTGCGCATGGTTACCCGAAGAGAACGCCACGACCCCGCGCGCCCGCTGGACCGCGTCCAAAGCGGTCAGCCGATGCCACGCGCCCCTGATCTTGAACGCGCCGACCGGCTGCAGCGACTCGGCCTTGAAAGCGACCGGTATCCCCTTGATCTCATGGACGAAGATGGGCGTCGGCGGGAGGATCGCGGCGATCTTTGCGGCCGCATCGCGGACCCCTGCGCGCGTCGGTTGTCGCAAAATCGTCACAATACGTCTCCTTGCGAAATCAACCACTTTACAGGGGGGGCAAGCACCCCTAAATCGCACCTCCGCTGCCCCATGGGACTTCCAACCGCAAGGCAGTGTTTCGTGAACTTGTCTACGGACATTGGAGGTCCCTTGAATTGCACCATCATCCTGCGCTGGGGTTAGCAAGCAC
>CAXTVB010000114.1:0-8765 GCA_964247555.1 uncultured Sphingomonas sp.
AGACAGCGCAGCGCATCGTCGGCGACCGCGGCATCCTGCGCGGCGACGGCGGCGTCGAGCGTGTCGAATTCGGTGGTCGTGGCCGTCACATCGGCGACGGGTGCGTCGGGCAGCGGCTGGACGACCGGCTGGCTGGGACCGAAGGCCTGGACTGCGGCGGTGACCGGGACCACGAGCGGCTGGACGATAAGGGCGCCGCGGTCGATCTCTGTCGCGAGACCCGGGCTGCTGGTGCCAATCAGGCCGACCAGCGAAAAAGACATCACCGCGATGGTCGCGGCACGTTGCAGAACGGTCATTCAATCAATTTTATGTGCGGTTGGACCACGGACCCGATCGGCGAAGCGATCGTCCGGGCATCCCCCCGACTGCGTAACCACCCCGGATCGCACCCGTTGCGGCACAACGCCAATTACGATGCGCGGCGCGTGGTTTCGTTTGCCGCGTACGTCAATCGTCGAGCAGCGTTTCCGCGGCGAAGCGTTGCGCCGATGGGATGTCCAGTTCGATCACCCACAAATCCGGATCGCGTGACCGGCGGCGGCGCCAATATCCCGACGGGTCCTCGGCGGGGGTCGAATCGATCAGCACGGTCCGTCCGTCGCTGCCCAACCCGCGTTCGTACAGCCGCTCCGCGCCGCCGCGATCGGTCGCCACGACCAGCACGCCGCCACCGTCCGCATCGCCCTTCGCCAGTACCGTCGCGAACCCGCCTGCGTCCGCCACCCGCCGGATCAGCGCGGAGACGAGCACGCCGCTCGGCAAGCGTCCGCTCATGGTTTGGCACTCATGGCGCGAGGTATCCGGGCAGCCCCGCCAGCGCGATCCGCGACCGCATGAACGTGCCCGTCCCGCGCGCCGCCTCCTGCCCGGCCGCGTCGATCAACCGGGCATCGGCGACGAAGACCCGCCGCTGCCCGCTGATCCAGCGCCCCTCCGCCACCACCGGCCCGCGCTTCAGCGGCCGGGTCAGCAGCAGGTTGAACTGCGTCGTCAGCAGGAAGCGATCGGTGACGAGGCTGTTCGCGGCATAGAAGGCGGCATCGTCGAGCATCTTGAAATAGCTGGTGCCGTGCGCCGCGCCGGCGGCATGATAATAGCGGTCGTCGATCGTGAAACGGATCCGCGCCAGCCCGGGCTCGACGATCTCCAGCGTCGAATCGAACAGCCGGTTGATCGGCGCCTGCGCATAGAGTCGTTCCAGCGCACGGAAATGCGATGCCTGGCCGGTCTGGGCGGCAGGCGCATCGTCGTCAGGCAGCGTCGCGCACCCCGTCATCGGTGAAAAGCGCGTAGAGCGCATCGCGCGACGCCGCCCCGCGCAGCTTTTCCAGGAACGCCGCATCGCGCAGCCGCCGCGACACCCGCGCCAGCGCCTTCAGATGATCCGCCCCCGCGTCCACCGGCGACAGCAGCATGAACACCAGGTCGACGGGTAGGTCGTCGACCGCCTGGAAACCGATCGGCTTGGCCAGCCGCGCGAAGACCCCGGTGACCTGGTCGAGGCCCGGCATCTTGGCATGCGGGATCGCGACACCGCCGCCGAAACCGGTCGATCCCAGCTTCTCGCGCGCCGACAACCGGTCCGCCGCATCGTGCGCGTCCACCGCCACGCCGAGCGCGGCCGTCGCGGCGAGCTGCGCGAACAGCGCCTTCTTCGTCGCCACGGGCAGCCCGGCCAGTACGGCCTCGGGCCGCAGGATGTCGCTCAGGTCGTTCATGATCGTCCGTCAATGGTCGGGGGGATCGCCCCGGCGACGCCATAGCGCCAGCCGGGGCGAAGCACCAAGCGATCAGGCCGCGCGCTGCGGCTCGACCCAGCCGATCGTCCCGTCGCCGCGGCGATAGACCATGTTGTACGCGCCGGTGCCGGCATTCTTGAACAGCAAGGCGGCGGTATTGCGCAGGTCGAGCATCATGACCGCGTCCGATACGCTGGCATCCGGCACGTCGACGCGTGTCTCGGCGACGATCAGCGGCGCATCGCCCGCCTCCTCCGCATCCGGTTGTTCCTGGAACAGGGTATAGCCCGCATTCTCGAATTCCGACTGCTCGGCCATGGCGATCGCTTCCGGGGCATGATGTTCGCGCAGACGGCGCATGTAGCGGCGCAGCTGCTTTTCGATCTTCGCCGCCGCGCCGTCGAACGCCTGGTGCGCGTCGTGCGCGTCGTGCTTTCCCTTCAGCACCACGCCCTTCATCACGCCGACGGTGACGTCGCAGGTGAAGCCCGCATCGTGCGGTCCCTTGCCAAAGGTCACGTCGGACCAGATCGCGCGCGAGAAATATTTGTCGACGATACCCTGAAGCCGGTCCTCCACATGAGCCTTGAGCGCGTCGCCGGTGGCGACCTGGTGACCCGAAATCTGGATATCCATTCTATTCTCCATCGTAGGAAGCGGGCCCGTTGACCTCGCCCCGTGAGCGTCAACCGGACGCCGCGGCCCCCCAGATCGGATGATCGATCGCCTTAAGAAAGGCCGCGTGCGCGACAAGTTCCGCCGGGCTCGCGGCAAAGCGGCGCGGTTCGCGGATCGTGCTGGGCGCGCGCACGCGAGTCGCGGCGGCCGTGGCGACCGCGGCATCGCTGACGAGGCCGAGCCCGATCTGGCGGCCGCCCATCAGCTCGACATAGACCTGCGCCAGCAATTGCGCGTCGAGCAGCGCGCCGTGCAGCACGCGGTGGCTGCGATCGATCCCGTAACGCGAACATAGCGCATCGAGGCTGTGCTTGGCCCCCGGATGCCGCGCCCGCGCGACCTGCAACGTGTCGATCATGCGACTCATGCAGATCGCGTCGCGGCCGCATTTCTTCAGCTCGCCGTTCAGAAAACCGAAGTCGAACGACGCGTTATGCGCGATTAGCGGCGCATCGCCGAGAAACTCCAGCAGCGTATGATGCTCGTCCACGAAGCGCGCCTTGTCCGACAGGAACGCATCGGACAGCCCATGGATCGCCTGCGCCTCGGCAGGCATGCCGCGTTCGGGGTGGTAATAGGCGTGGAAGATGCGACCGGTCTCGACCCGATTGACCAGTTCGACGCAGCCGATCTCGACCAGACGGTCGCCGCCCGAAAAGCTGAGGCCGGTCGTTTCGGTATCGAAGACGATCTCGCGCATGACGACCTTATCCGCCTTCGCGAAGGCGGAGGCAAGCGCCCGAGAGATACCGGATCGCATCGCGCACCGCCGTCCGGGTGGCCTCCATCGGCACGTCGGTCGGGATGACGATGTCGGCGCGCGCGCGCTTGTCGGCGTCGGGGGTTTGACGCGCGAGGATCGCGGCGAGTTTCTCGGCCGTCATGCCGGGCCGATCCAGGACGCGTGCGCGCTGGACCACGGCATCGGCGGAGACGACGACCACCGCGTCGACCGCGCGGTCGCCACCGGTTTCGAACAGCAACGGCACGTCGAACAGGACGATCGGCGCATCGGCATGCTCGGCGAGAAAGCCGGCGCGGTCTTCGCCGACCGCCGGGTGGACGATCGCCTCGAGCCGCTTCATCGCGGCGTCGTCGCCGAAGACCGCTGCGCCCAGCGCGGCACGGTCGACGCCGGCCGGACCGGTGGCGCCGGGGAAGGCGGCTTCGATCGGCGCGAGCAGTCGACCGCCGGGGCTCTGCAGTCGGTGGACGGTCGCGTCGGCGTCGAACACCGGCACGCCTTCATCGGCGAACATCGCCGCGACGGTGGATTTGCCCATGCCGATCGAGCCGGTGAGGCCGACCCTTATCACTCACCCTCACCCTTCCCACCGCTAACGCGGCGGGCCCCTTCCCTCTCCCAGCGGGAGAGGGAAAAGACGCCGAAGGCGGCGACGGGTGAGGGCGACGGGCGGTTCACGCCGTCAACAACCCCCGCAGTACCTCGTCCCGCTCGCGTGGCGGCACCCGGCCGAACAGAATCTCGAACGCCACCGCGGCCTGGCCGACCAGCATCTCCAGCCCATCGATCGTATCGAGATCGCGCGCCCGCGCCGCCGCCAGCAAGGGCGTCTCCAGCGGCGCGTAGACGATATCGTAGACCACGGCATCGTCGGGCAGCGCGGACAGATCGGGTACGAACGGCGGCTGGCCCGCCATCCCGAGCGTACTGGCGTTGACCAGCAACGCGGAAGGCGGGATCGCCGAATCGAGTGGCAGGACCTTGCCTTTCAGCCCGAAGGTGGACAGCAGCCCCGCGCCCTTCAGCGGACTGCGGTTGAGGATCGTGACCGGCCCGACCCCGATCCGCGACAGCGCGAACAGGATCGCCCGCGCCGCGCCGCCTGCACCGACCACCGTCACCGGCGCGCCCTGCAGCGGCAGGTCCGCGATCGGCGCGTAGAAGCCCGCGCCGTCGGTGTTGGTCCCGATCACCGCGCCGTCGTCGGCCCGGAACGCCAGGTTGATCGCGCCGATCGTGTGGCGGACATCGCCGCGATCCTCGATGTGGTCGAGCGCCATAATCTTGTGCGGCACCGTGATGTTGCACCCGCGCCAGGCGGGATCGGCGCGACGACCCGCGAAATAGGCGGCCAGCCCTTCCGGCGTGACGTGGGTCGCGCGGTAATCGGCGTCGATGCCGAGCGCATCGAGCCAGAAGCGATGGATCAGCGGCGATTTGGAGTGCGCGATCGGGTCGCCGATCACCTCTGCATAAGGGGGCGTCATGCTCGGAAGTGGACGAACCACACGCCATGTCCCCGCCGGAATCGCTCCCTCACGATGCGATCGCCCGTCGCACGCGCAAGTAATCGAGCACGGGCAGCAACGGCATGCCCAGCACGGTGAAATGGCTTCCGTCTATTTTGCTGAAGAGTTGCACGCCCGGTCCCTCGATCCTGAAACAGCCGACGCATCCCGCGATCGCCGGCCATTCCGCGTCCAGATACGCGTCGATGAAGCTGTAGGACAGGGGACGGACGTGGAGTTTCGCACGCTCGACGTGCCGCCATACCGCGCGGCCGTCCTCGGCGACCACGACGCCGCTCCACAGATCGTGCGTCTGCCCGCTCATCGCGCGTAGATGCTCGGCGGCATCCGCGCGCGACACCGGCTTGTCGAGGATGCGGCCGTCCGCCAGCGCGACGAGCGAATCGCTGCCCAGCACCAGCCGACCGGGCAGGCGGGTTGAGACCTTCACCGCCTTCAGCTCGGCGAGCGCATCGGCGAGGTCGCGCGGGGACAGATGCGCGAGCGACGCCTTGGCGGCATCCTCGTCCACGCCCGCGGCGACGGCCTCGAACGGGACACCCGCATCGGTGAGCATCGAACGGCGCGACGCGCTTTGCGAGGCGAGGACGAACCCCGTCATGCCGGGCTCGTCCCGGAATCCATCGTGCCGCATATCCACCGGCCGTTGGTTTCGCGGCACGATGGACCCCGGCCTTCGCCGGGGTGACGGAAGCGATCACTCCCCATCGATCGCCCGTTCCCCGCGTCGTTCGTTCACCAGCGCGATGACCGCCGCGGCGGTTTCCTCGATCGAACGGCGGGTCACGTCGATCACGGGCCAGCCATTGTCCGCGAACATCCGCCGCGCATATGCCAGTTCGGCGGTCACCGCGTCCTGATCGACATAGGGTGTCTGCGGTTCCTGGTTGAGCGACAGCAGCCGATTGCGGCGGATCTGGATCAGCCGATCGGCGCTGGTCGTCAGCCCGACGACTAGCGGATTGCAGAGCGTAAACAACGCCGGTGGCGGAGGGCTTTCGACCACGACCGGGATGTTGGCGGTCTTGAACCCGCGATTGGCGAGATAGATCGAGGTCGGGGTCTTCGAAGAGCGACTGACTCCGGCGAGCACGATGTCCGCCTCCTCCCACTCCTCCCAGGCGATGCCGTCGTCATGCGCGATCGTGAACTGGATTGCATCCACCCGCGCGAAATAGGCGGCGTCCAGGACATGCTGCCGCCCCGGCCGCGCCTTCGCCTGCTGCCCGAGGAGACCCGACAGCGCGTCGTTGACAGGATCGAGCGGCGCGACGGCGGGTAGGCCGAGCGCGAGGCAGCGTTGTTCCAGGTTGCGACGCGTCGCCGGGTTCACCAGCGTGAAGATCACCAGTCCCGGATTCTGCGCGATCTCCTGCAGGATGCGCTCGAGATGCGCCTCGGTACGGACCATCGGCCAGAAATGGCGGACGGTCTCGACATCGTCATATTGCGCCAGCGCGGCTTTCGCGATGTTCTCCAGCGTCTCGCCCGTCGAATCCGACAAGAGGTGCAGGTGCAGCCGCTTCACGAGGCCATCCTTCGGGCCGTCCGGGGCGCATCTGTGGATAACATGGGGACGGTCGCTAGCGTAACTGCGCACCCTCGCCAAGCCGCACGGCGACCGTTGAAAAGCCCGACGATATCCACATTCGCGTCAACACCCCCAGGTTCCGTGCACAGGCTGTGGATAACGGGGACGAAGCGGATGCGGCCGGGGCGCTGGCCTGTTGGCAAGTCGGGGACGAACGCATAAGCCCCGCTTCGCGCGGTGCTACTACTGCAACATCCTCTTTGAATCTCTTTTCTATAGTTAGAAGGGCCGGGACGCTGACCGACGAATGCGCCAAACCGCTGCTCGCCGTATTGAAGGGGCGCGTCGCCGACGTGCCGCCCATATGGTTCATGCGCCAGGCGGGGCGGTACCTGCCGGAATATCGTGCGCTGCGGGCGGAGAAGGGCGGCTTCCTGGCGCTTGCGACCGATCCGGATGCGGCGGCGGAGGTCACGATGCAGCCGATCCGCCGGTTCGGCTTCGATGGTGCGATCCTGTTCTCCGACATCCTGATGGTGCCGTGGTCGCTCGGCCAGGATTTGCGCTTCGGTGTCGGCGAGGGGCCGCGGCTGACCCCGGCGCTCGTCGATAGCGCGCTCGATGCGCTGCCGGATGCGGTGGAGCGGCTCGACCCGGTCTACGCGACCGTGCGTGCGGTCGCCGGTCTGTTGCCGGCCGCGACCACCTTTCTGGGGTTCGCCGGATCGCCCTGGACCGTCGCGACGTACATGGTCGCCGGCCAGGGCAGCCGCGACCAGCAGGAGACGCGGCGCTATGCTTACGGGGACGAGGCCGGTTTCGCGGCGATCATCGATGCGATCGCCCTGCGCACGGTCGATTATCTGTCGGGCCAGATCGCGGCCGGGGTCGAGGCGGTGCAACTGTTCGACAGCTGGTCGGGGAGTCTCAGCCCGCAGCAGTTCGAACGCTGGGTCATCGCGCCGACCGCGAAGATCGTCGACGCCTTGCGTGCGCGGCATCCGGACACGCCGATCATCGGCTTCCCCAAGGGTGCGGGCGGCAAGCTGCCCGCCTATGCGCGCGAGACGGGGGTCGATGCGATCGGCGTGGACGAGACGGTCGATCCCGAATGGGCGCATGCCTCGCTACCGTCGGGGATGCCGGTACAGGGCAATCTCGACCCGCTGGCGCTGATCGCGGGCGGTGCGGCGCTCGACGCGGCGATCGACCGGGTGGTTGCGGCGTTCGCCGGGCGACCGCATGTGTTCAACCTGGGTCACGGCATATTGCAGGACACGCCGATCGCGCATGTCGAACAGGCGCTGGCGCGGGTGAGGAGCGGACGATGACGGGATTTCTGGGTGCGGCCTATGATTGGGTGAAGGCGGCGCATCTGATCTTCGTCATCTTCTGGATGGCCGGGTTGTTCATGCTGCCGCGCTACCTGGTCTATCACCAGGAGGCGCTTGCCGCCGGGCGAGAGGGCGAGGCCGCCGAATGGGTGTCGCGCGAGGCCAAGATCCGTCACATCATCCTGACGCCGGCGCTGGTGATCGCGTGGATGCTGGGAATCGCGCTGGCGCTGAATCTGGGGATTGCGAGCGGGCAGCCGGGGCTGGGGTGGCTGCACGCCAAATTGTTGCTCGTGCTGATCCTGACCGGCTATCACGGCTGGGCGGTGGGCTATGCGCGCAAGCTCGCCGCGGGGAACGCTACGCTGGCGGGCAAGACGCTTCGGATGCTGAACGAGATCCCGGCCTTGATGGTGACGTTGATCGTGGTCCTGGTCATCGTGAAGCCGTTCTGATCCGCTTGACTTGGGCGGAGGCCGGTCCTAACCGGAACGGGAAATCAGCGCGGCGTCCTGCCGCGCCGTTGACGTAAGCCTTACCCGCTACCTCGACCGCGCCTGTCGGCGCTTCGCCATCCCATTGTCATACTCCCTCAACGCCACGGCGCCGGATACTATATGCATCTCAGAGACTTGAAGAAAAAAACCCCCGCCGAGCTGGTCAGCATGGCGGAAGAACTGGGCGTCGAGAGCGCCTCCACCTTGCGCAAGCAGGACCTGTTGTTCGCGATCCTGAAGGTCCAGGCCGAGAATGGCGACCAGATCATGGGCCTCGGCACGATCGAGGTCATGCAGGACGGTTTCGGCTTCCTGCGCTCGCCGGAAGCGAACTATCTCGCCGGCCCCGACGACATCTACATCTCGCCCAACCAGGTGCGAAAGCACGGGCTACGGACCGGCGATACGGTCGAGGGCGAAATCCGCGGGCCGAAGGACGGCGAACGCTATTTCGCGCTGACCCGGCTCACCGCGGTCAATTTCGACGATCCCGATGCGGTCCGCCACCGGGTGAATTTCGACAATCTCACCCCGCTCTATCCCGAATCCAAGCTGACGCTGGACTGTGTCGATCCGACGCAGAAGGACAAGTCGGCGCGCGTCATCGACATCGTCAGCCCGCAAGGCAAAGGCCAGCGCACGCTGATCGTCGCGCCGCCGCGCGTCGGCAAGACGGTGATGCTGCAGAACATCGCCAAGGCGATCACCG
>CAXTVB010000115.1:0-8739 GCA_964247555.1 uncultured Sphingomonas sp.
TACCAGATGCCGACGCTGTCGTCGCGGATGTCCACCGTTTCGCGCGCATAGGTATAATCCAGCGTCGCGATCAGGTTGTCGGTCGGCTTGAATTGCAGCACCGCCTGTCCGTTGATCCGCTGGCGGCGGCCATCGACGACGTCGTAGCCCGCATTCTGCGGAACCTGATAGACGGTGTTGGCGGCGGGCCGGTTCTGGATGTTGGCGTAGCGCGGATCGCCGGGCTGGGCGAGCGAACCCCAGTTGTTCTCCGATCCGAGATAGCCGTCGCGGAAGCCCACATTGGCCGCGTTCTCGCTGAAATGGCGAACCTGATAGGAACCCAGCACCAGGATGCCGATGCGGTCGTCCGCGAAGGTGTCGGAGAAGATCCCCGAAATCTCGGGCGTCACGTCGATGCGGTTGTTCTGCGAGGTGTCGTAATCGGCCTTCGCGGTCAGCGAGGCGCGGATGCCCGGCTTGTCGGACGGCCGCGGCGGGCGGACGGTGATCGTCGAACCGATGCCGCCCGATGGCACGGTGGCGCGGCCGGACTTGTAGACCTCCAGCGCGGAGACGCCCTCGGACGCGAGGTTGGAAAAGTCGAACGATCGCGAAACCGGCGCGCTGTTGCCGTCGCCGATGATCGAGGTCGGCATCTGACGGCCGTTGAGCGTGACCAGATTATATTCGGGTCCGAACCCTCGCACGGTGATGAACTGGCCTTCGCCGTTCGAGCGGTCGATCGACACGCCGGTGATGCGCTGCAACGATTCCGCGAGGTTGGTATCGGGGAACTTGCCGATCTCTTCCGCGGAGATCGCATCGACGATGCCCTGCGAATCCCGCTTCAGTTCAAGCGATTGACGCAGGCTGGCGCGGATGCCGGTGACGACGATGTCGGCCGGGGTGGCGACGGGGGTGGAGGTATCGGTCCCATCGGTGACCGCGGTGCTGCGGGTGGTGCCGACCGTTCCGCCGGACTGGGGGGCGTTCGCCGCGGGCGTACCGACGGTGCCGGTCGCGTCCTGAGCAGCCGCTGTCGCGGACACGCTCGCCAGCGCCAGCGTGGACGCGCCGATCGCCAATTTCGCCGCCAAACGGCTCTTGAAACCCCTCATATTCCCCCTCCCGTGTGGGCGCCCGCTCTACGGGCCGCCGAATTGAGAACGTTCTCATGGAGCCGCTTTTCACGACTGTCAATCCATCGCCCGCCTGATCGTTCGCTCAAAACTACGGTTGAGAACGTTCCCATTTCATGAAACAACATAGGCGAGAACGCCGTAACGTTCGAAAAAGGGGGGGATATGACAGGTTCGACGCAACGGTTCGCGGCCGTGCTGGTGGCGTTGGCCGGTATGGCGGCCCCGTTGGCAGCGCAGCCGGCAAAGGTCGCGCTCCGACCGGCCGTGCCGACCGACTCGCGCGCTGCGCAGGTTCGAGCGCGAGCGCTCGTCGCCCAGCTGACGCTCGATGAGAAGATCGCGCTCGTCCACGGCCTGTTCCCGCCACGGGCTCAGGGGAAGACGACCAACGATCTGATTCCGTCGGCGGGGCATATCGACGGCGTGCCGCGATTGGGCATCCCGCTGGTGCGCGAAAGCGACGCCTCGCTCGGTGTCGCCAACCAGGTCGAGCAGCGCAAGGGCGATGTCGCGACCGCATTGCCCTCCAGCCTTGCCACCGCGGCGAGTTTCGATCCCGAGATTGCGCGGGCGGGCGGGGCGATGATCGGTGCGGAAGCGCGCGCGAAGCGTTTCAACATTCTCCTGGCGGGCGGGGTGAACCTGACGCGCGACCCCTGGAACGGACGCAACTTCGAATATTTGGGCGAGGATCCGCTGCTCGCCGGGACGATGGCCGGCGCGCATATCGCCGGTGTCCAGTCGAACCGCATCGTATCGACCGTGAAACACTTCGTCCTGAACAGCCAGGAGACGGGCCGGACGATCGCGGACGCGCATATATCCGAGGCGGCGCTCCGCATGAGCGACTTGCTCGCCTTCGAACTGGCCATCGAGAATGGTCGTCCCGGTTCGGTGATGTGCGCCTACAACAAGGTCGGCGGCGACTGGATGTGCGAGAACAAAAGGCTGCTGACCGATGTGCTGAAGCGCGACTGGGCCTATCCCGGCTGGGTGATGAGCGACTGGGGGGCGGTCCATTCGACCGCCAAGGCGGCCAATGCCGGCCTCGACCAGGAATCGGGGCAGGAACTCGACAGCCGGATATTCTTCGACGATGCGCTCAAGGCCGATATCGCGGCGAAGCGGGTGCAGGTGGCGCGGCTCGACGACATGGTGGTCCGCTATCTGACCGGGCTGATCCAGACCGGCGCATTCGACGCGCCGGTGCCGTCCACGCCGGCGCCGATCCCGTATGCGGCGCACGCGCAGGTCGCGCAGCGCGCTGCGGAAGCCGGGATCGTCCTGCTGAAGAACGAAGGCGGTGTGTTGCCGCTGACGGCGACGGCGCGACGGATCGTCGTCATCGGCGGCCATGCGGATGTCGGCGTCCTATCGGGCGGCGGGTCGAGCCAGGTCCGCTCGGTCGGCGGCGTGCCGATCGAAGTTCCGCTGACCACCGGTGCCGCGATGTCGTTCGCGCGCGTGACCTATCATTCGTCGTCGCCCGTCGAAGCGCTGAAGGCCGAACGTCCGCGGACGCGTATCGACTATGTCGACGGCACCGATCCGGCTGCGGCGGCAGCCGCCGCCCGCGGCGCGGATATCGCGATCGTCGTCGCGACGCAGTGGACTACCGAAGCGCAGGATGTGCCGAACCTCAGCCTGCCCGACCATCAGGATGCGTTGATCGCGGCGGTCGCCGCCGCGCAGCCCAGGACCGTCGTCGTGCTCGAAAACGGCGGCCCGGTCCTGATGCCGTGGATCGACCGTGTCGCGGCGGTGGTCGAGGCATGGTATCCAGGGCAGCGCGGCGGCGAGGCGATCGCCGGTGTGCTGAGCGGCCGGATCAATCCTTCGGGCCGCCTGCCCATCACCTTTCCGGCAAGCGCCGACCAGCCGCCACGCACGGCGCCGGTCGGGCTCGATCGCTTGACCGCGAGCGAAGCCGCCGCCGCCGGCGACCCGGCGCAGGCGCAGCAATCGCCGCCGCAGGGTTTCGCCATCGACTACCGCGAAGGCGCCGATGTCGGCTATCGTTGGTACGAACGGCAGGGGCTCAAGCCGTCATTCCCCTTCGGTTTCGGGTTGAGCTATACCGGCTTCGCCTATTCGCGACCGACCATCGGTGGCGGGCAGGCACTGACGGTGTCGTTCGACGTGACCAACACCGGCAAGACCGCCGGGTCGGACGTGCCGCAGGTCTATGTCGCGCGGGAAGGCGTCGCCGCGCCGATGCGGCTCGCGGCCTATCGGCGGGTGACGTTGAAACCCGGCGAGACGCGGCGCGTGACGCTGACCGCGGAGCCGCGGATCGTCGCCGACTATGATCCTTCGCTACCGGGGTGGCGGATCGCGGGGGGGCGGTACCGCGTGGCGATCGCGCACGACGCCGCGGACCGGAGCCGGATACTGACGACGACGCTCGCGCCGACGTCGATGAAGCCTTAGCGTTCTTCGACGCGTCCCGGGCGACGACGGTTGAAGGATCGCAGCGGCTGCGACACACAAGGGCATGACGCGCGCATCGCCTCGGTCGATCGGCCTGCCCCTCGCATGCGCACTGGCGTATGCCGGCGCGGTCGTCGGCTACACCCCGCTGCTGACGCTGTTGTTGCCAGCCGAGGTGACGGGGGTCGCCGGGGAGGATCGATACGCCGCGCTCGCGCTCGTGCTGGCGATCGGCGCGGTGACGGCGGCCGCCGCGAACCTGGTCTTCGGCTGGCTGAGCGACCGGTCGCTCCGCGGCGGCGGCGGGCGGCGGCGGTGGATCGCGTACGGGCTGGCGGCGTTGCCCGTCAGCTTCGCGGCGCTGTCGGTCGCGCGCGATGTGACGGCGATCGTCATCGCCGTCGCCGCCTTCCAGATCGCGATCAACGCGGTGCTTGCGCCGCTCCTGGCGCTCGTCGCGGAAGAGGTTCCGCCGGATCGGATGGGATTGACCACCGGGCTGTTCGCGGCAGGTCCGCTGCTGGCGGCATTGGTGTCGCTGGCGTTCGCGGCGCCGGGCCTGAGCGGGATCGGCGAGCGCCTGGCCGTCATCGCGGCAACGAGCGCCGCCTGCCTGCTGCCGCTTCTCCTGACGCGATCGCGGACGATGACTGCGCGGCCGGTCGTCGCCCGGACGGCACCGGCTCATCGCGACTTGTCGCTTGCGCTCGCGGCGCGGCTGTTCGTCCAGATCGCGGGCAACGTATTGTTCGCCGACCTGCTGTACCTGATGGAGCGGCAGGGGGTGGCCAGCAGCGCCGCGACCGCTCGGATCGGCACGCTGCTGATGTTGGCGAACCTGTTGCCGCTCCCGATCGCGGTCGGGCTTGGCCGCTGGTCCGATCGATTGCCGCGCCTCAAGATCATCCTGTTCGCCGCAGCCGCGGCCGCGGCGTCCGGGCTGGTGGCGATGGCGGCCTTGCCCGAATGGAACGGTCGCGCCTTCGGCTTCTTGTTGTTCGCGACGGGCTGGGGCGTCTTCCTGCCGTTGCAGGTCGGCCATGTGATGCGGTTGCTGCCCGATCCCGGGCATCGCGGTCGCGATCTGGGTGTCCTCAATCTCGCCAACACGTTGCCCGTCCTGATCGGGCAGGGGCTGGCATGGTGGCTGGCGACCCCCAAGGATGCGACGGCGCTGCTGCTCGCGCTTGCCGGCCTGACCTTGCTCGGCGGCGCGCTGACGCTGGTCTTGCGCCCGCGGTGACGAACGGATCAGCCGACCGCCAGGAATCCCGTCACCGTAAGCCGGCCGGTCGATGGATCGGCGGCGAGCGAGGCATCTGGCGGGATGATACCGCTGTGCAATCCGAAACTGCGATAGACCACGGCGCGGTTGTAGCGCGCGGGCACCACCGCGATCCGTTCGAACAGCCGATTTTCGTCGTCGACATACGTGGCGGGCAGCGGTCGACCGTGCCGCAATTCGGCATCGAGCTGTCCGTCGAAGATCGCCGCGCGCGCGTGATCGACGGTCTCGAAACCGGTCGAGCGATGGCGGAAGAAGGCGGTGCCGCCGGTCGCTTCTGCGGGATCGAGATAGTGGACGAAGGCCACGCGTCCACGATCATGCGCGTCGCAATGCGGCAGTCGCTGCGCGATCGACAGCGACTCGCGCGGCGTCGTTACGATCGAGAAGCTGGCATCGATCAGCGTGGGTTCGGTATCGGCGAACCCGAGCATCCCCGCCGCCTGCCTCAGCAGGCCGACCTGGTCCGGCCAGTAGGCCGCGGGCAGCGCACCACGCACGCCGGGATAGGCGTGGAGCGCAGGCACGAACGGGGTCTCCGCCGCGGTACGGCGCAGCAGATCGGGATCGCCGCTGAAGTCGTCGATGACGACCAGTATCTGCCCTTCGCTGCCGATCGATGTCGTCTCGAGCCGCGCCATGCCTCATCCCTCATGATCCGAACGCCCTGTAGCAGGACGTCGGCGACAAAAGGTAGGACCGCTTGACCGATCATGATCATCCGACGCGGCGGGGCTTGCTGAAGCAGACCGCGGCCGCCGGCGTTGCTGCCCTCGCTCCCGTGAACGCGGTAGCGGCGACGGGGCGCGACAGGCATCCCGATCTCGGCGTCAACGTCACGATCGTCGATCCGACGATGCCGGCATCGGTGATCCAGGCCCGGCTCGACGCGATCTTCCACGCACAGGAACGCGCGCACTTCACCGACGCGCGGCACGCGGTCCTGTTCCTGCCCGGCCGCTACGCCGTCGACGTGAGCGTCGGCTTCTTCACGCAGGTCGCGGGGCTCGGCGCATTGCCGCACGACGTGACGATCGACGGGCATGTCCATGTCGAGGCGGATTGGGCGAACGGCATGGCGCTCGACAATTTCTGGCGCAGCGCGGAGAACATGACCGTCCGCCCGCCCGATCGGGTCGATCGCTGGGCCGTGTCGCAAGCATCGCCGTACCGCCGCATGCATCTTCTCGGAGACCTCGCGCTCGACGATGGCGGCTGGTCGAGCGGCGGCTTCATGGCCGATTGCCGCGTCGAGGGGACGGTGCGTTCGGGTACGCAGCAGCAATGGTTCACGCGGACCAGCGCGCTCGGCGATTGGGAAGGGTCGAACTGGAACATGATGTTCATGGGCGTCGATGGCGCGCCGCCGACGACGTTTCCCGCGCCACCGATCACGACGCTCGAGACCGTTCCCGTCATCCGCGAGAAGCCGTTCCTGCACGTCGATGCGCATGGCGATTGGGGTGTCTTCGTACCCGCACTGCGCCGCGACGCACACGGGCCAAGCTGGGCATCGGGCGCCCCCGAAGGCCATGATATCGCACTGTCGCGCTTTCTGATCGCCGGGTCCTATATGTCCGTCGAGCGGATCAATGCCGCGCTCGACGATGGCATGCACTTGCTGCTGACCCCGGGCGTCTATCGCTTGCCCGCGCCGATCCGAATAAGGCGCGCGGGGACGGTCGTACTCGGGCTCGGCCTTGCCACGCTGGTGGCGGGCAATGGTCTGCCGGCGCTGACGGTGGCCGACGTCCCGGGGGTAACCATTGCGGGCATCCTGGTCGACGCAGGGCCGGAACCGTCGCCGGTGCTGATCGAGGTCGGCGCTCCCGGGTCGACGCGGGATCACGCGGCCGATCCGACACTGCTCGCCGATCTCTACGTCCGTATCGGCGGCGCTACGCCGGGGCGCGCCGGGACCGCGCTGGTCATCAACAGCGCGCATGTCCTGTGCGACAATGTGTGGCTTTGGCGGGCCGACCACGGCGATCGGGAGGGCAAGCGCGTTCACGTGGGATGGGACGAAAACCCCGCCGAGCAAGGGCTGGTCGTCGGTGGCGCCGACGTCACCGCCTATGGCCTGTTCGTCGAGCATTTCCGTCGCCACCAGGTAACGTGGAACGGCGAGCGCGGGCGCACCTTCTTCTTTCAGAGTGAACTACCCTATGATCCGCCATCGCAGGCGGCTTACCGCGATGGCGAACATCGCGGCTGGGCAGCCTACCGCGTCGGCGATGGCGTGGAGAACCACTCGGGCGTAGGATTCGGCATTTACGCCAATTTCACGTCCGACCCGACGATCGTCGTCGACTGTGGCGTTCGTGCGCCGGTTTCGCCGGGCGTGCGTTTTGAGAATATCACGACGATATCGCTAGGTGGCGGAAAAGGTACGATCCTTCATATCGTGAACGATCAGGGTCGCTCGGCGACGAACGGCGCGGTCAGGCAGACGCTGACCCGGTTCGGGGGATGACCGTTACCTTCGATGTAGGTGCTAATGAATCCGGACCGGGAGCGATAAATTCCCTTCGTGCTTACCACTTGCGCAACGGTCGCATGGCAGATCTCGACGACCACTGTTCGATTGCTGTCCGACGGAGCGGCGGTGGTTTGGTGCATTTCGTATCTCTTTACGTACCAGTCGCGCTTTGGTGGAGAACGGTCCGCCCGGTTTGGAGTGATGGATTTGAGACAAGCGGACCTTCGTTCCGAATGGGTAATTCCGGGGAGCGGCTTGGGCGTGCTGGACGACCGCTTGTGGGTCCGGTCGGCCGCTATGTTGCAAGCCAGGGTTGGATAACATTGCGAAGAATGGTGAAAGAGCGCGCTAGGTCGGCGAAGCATCAACCAATGGAAGCGGTGTGTCCTCGATCAAGGCTTCAGCTCGCGCGATCGTTCGATCCTATCCACCAGACCGTCTTTGAAATGGACGACCTTGCGCGCGAACGCCGCCATCTCCGGTTCGTGGGTCACTAGGAGTACGGTCAATCCCGCCTGAGCATTCAGCTCGGTGAGCAGCTGCATGATCTCGACCGACCGCTCCGAGTCAAGATTGCCGGTCGGCTCGTCGGCGAGCAGCACGTCGGGTTGGGTCACCAGCGCGCGTGCGATCGCGACGCGCTGTTGCTGGCCGCCCGACAGCTCGCTGGGATTGTGGTGCGACCAGTCGGCCAGGCCGACCTTGGCGAGCGCCGCCATTCCCTGCGCGCGGCGGACGCGCCGGTCCTCGCCGCGGTACAGGAGCGGCAGTTCGACATTCTCGAGCGCGGTGGTGCGTGCGAGTAGGTTGAAGCCCTGGAACACGAAGCCGAGATAGCGCCGTCGCAATAATGACCGCTGATCGCGGTCGAGCCCTTCAACGTGCACGCCGCGGAATAGATAGCTGCCCGATGTGGGCACATCGAGACAACCGAGGATGTTCATCGTGGTCGACTTGCCCGATCCCGACGCGCCCATGATCGCGACAAAATCGCCGGGCTCGATATCGAGATCGACACCCTTGAGCGCCTGGAACGCGGCCGGTCCATGGCCAAATCGCTTTGTAATGCCACGCAGCGAGATGAGCGGCGGGTCCGCGCTCATTGGGGAACGCTCATTTGGCCGCGCCCGCCAATTGGCCGGTGATGACCTGTAGTCCCGGGTGGATACCGGCTCCGCGCACTTCGGTCAGGCTGCCGTTGCTGTGCCCGATCGTGACCGGAATCGCCTTGGGATTGCCGTCGGCGCCCACCACCCATAATTGCTGCCGACCGCCGCGCGACACATCGGCATTCTTGGGATCGTCCGGCGGACCGCCGAAGATGCCCTTCTTCACGATGACCGGCGGCGTGAAGCGCAGCGCCGCGTTGGGCGCGAGCAGCACGTTGCGCAGCGATTGAGTCGTGATGCTCGCCGTTGCGG
>CAXTVB010000116.1:0-8732 GCA_964247555.1 uncultured Sphingomonas sp.
GCAGGATCCGCTGGGCCGGCCGTTCCACGACGCCGGCCAGCTCGCGCGATTGTCGACCGCGATCGAGGATGCGCTGGCGAACCGCGGCAAGATGGCCGACCGCCTGGTCGCCAAACCCGCCGCCCGCACCCGCGCGGACGCGTTCGACATCGTGCCCAACGTCCTGATCGACAACCGCGCGTCGAACCGCTTCACCGTGGTGGAGGTGAACGCCCGCGATCGACCCGCGCTGCTCAACCAGCTGGCGAACGCGTTCTTCCAGTCCAAAGTGACGATCCATTCCGCACATGTCGCGACGTACGGCGAGCGCGCGGTCGATACCTTCTACCTGACCGACCTGACCGGCGACCGGATCGATGCACCCGCGCGGCTGAAGACGCTGGAGCGCCGGTTGCTCGCGGCGGCGGCGGGGACGGCGATCGAGGTGGGGGCTTGATCATCGGAACCCAGCGGTTGCCGATCAAAATGGATTACCGGTGTTTTCCTGCGAAAGCAGGAACCCAGAGTAACGATGGTCACCGCTTGTGAACCTGGACTCCTGCGTTCGCAGGAGAACGGATCGAGTTTCGACGAAGAGCCCCGCCCGGACGAACCGGGCGGGGCAGCAGGGGATGTCGTCAGATCAGAACCGTCCGCGCAGCGTCACGCCGAAGGTGCGCGGCTCGGCCAGGAACGCGGAGTAGATCGCGTTGCTCGTCCCGCCGAATGCGGCGGTGTTGGCGGACGATCCCGCGCCCTGGAACGGCGTGTTGAACGCGACCTGGATGTAGTTCTGGTTGAACACGTTCTGCGCCCAGAATTCCAGCGCCCACATCTGGTCCTTGCCGCGCAAGCCGATGCGGGCGTTCACCAGCGCGAAGCCGTCCTGCTTCTTCTCGGGTGCCAGATCGGATCCGGTATTATAGTCCGAGGTCAGGCGGGTATCGACATAGAACAGCCCCGAAAGGCCGTTATGCCCGATATCGGGCGTCCAGGCGGCCGATCCGGTGACGACGTTCTCGGGCGCGTTGGACAGCTGGTTGCCCGGCAGGAGGAACAGCGCGCGGTCGAGCGGCTCGCCCGTCGTGGAGCTGCCGATCAGGTCGTGCTGGAAGCGCGCATGCGAGTAGGTGTAGCCCGCACTGATCTGGACCTGGCGGATCGGGCTGATCGTCGCTTCCAGCTCGACGCCCTGCGAGATGACGCCGGGCTTCTTCGAACGATCGGGCGCGCACGCCCCGGTCTGCGCGCCGGTGACGGGGTTGTAGCCGTTGTCGGTGTCCGCTCCGCCCAGGCTGTCCTTGCACGCCTCGATATTCTGCACGACGAAGATCGAACCGTTGAAGGTGTTCAGCTGGAAGTCCTTGAACTCCTCGCGGAACGCCGCGACGTTCAGCGTGAAGCCGGGGGTGTTGAACTTGGCGCCGACTTCGTAGCTGTTCACCTTCTCCGAATTGAACCGCAGCCCCGACGCATCCGCGTTCGACCGCGGGGTGAGGACGCCGAGGACGCCGCCAAGATCGGAACGATCGAGGTTGTAGCCGCCCGCCTTGTAGCCCTTGGCATAGGAGGCATAGGTCAGGAGCTTGGGTGTCGGCTTCCACGACACGATCGCGGTGCCGGTGAACTCGCCCTCGCCGAAGCTGTCGGTCGGGTGCAGCGCGTTCAGGCCCGAGCTGGAATTGCCCGTGCACGTCAGCGTCACGATACCCTGGGCATAGGCGGTCGCGCCGCTCTGCGTGGTGGTCAACGGGGCCAGCGCAGCCTGCTGCAACGGGCAGACGGTGTTGGTGTTGTTGAAGGTCGCGTTGAACGACTTGCGTTCGTGGGTGTAACGCAGACCCGCGGTCACCGACAGCGTATCGGTCAGATGGACGATGTTGTGCGTGAAGAACGCGTAATTCTCGCTGTCCTGACGGTAGATCGTACCCGCGTCGCCGACATTGTTGACGCCGCCGCCGAGGCCGGGTCCACCGGTCAGGCGGTCCAGCGCGCCGGTGATCAGCGGACCCGCAAAAGTGCCGAACGCCCCGTTCAGCGTCGCGCGACCGGCCGTGCTCAGGCAGCCCGGCGCGTTCTGGTTCTGCAGGGCGGCGACGGGGCTGACCGTGGCGACGAGGCGACAGGCGGCGAACTGGCCGTATTGCGCGCCGAACACCGCGTTTTCGGACAGCTTCAGATTCTCCTTCGAATAGAAGCCGCCGACCAGCCAGTCGAGCTTGCCGGAGAAGAGCGAGCCTTGCAGCCGCGCTTCTTGCGTGAAGGTGTGGAACTGGCGGTACGCATTGCCGTCCGGCGCGCGGTGGGTCAGGTCGATATTGGTATAATCGATGTCGCCCGCGTTACCCGACTTGTATTCGCGGTAGGCGGTGATCGAGGTCAGCGTCGCAGCCCCGAGATTCCAGTCGGCCTGCAACGACCCGCCATAATCCTTGGTGACGTTGCGGAACGTCTGCCCCGGCGTCACCGCGACCTGGCGGTTGAACGGCGTGGTCGTGTTGCCCGCCAGCGGATAGACCGCGCCTTGGCGACGCAGGATGTCGACGATTCGGTTGGCGGTGTTGGTCGTCACGGCGCCGTCGCTGTTCACGGTCGCGAAATAGGGGGCGACGCCAGCGGCGTTGGCGGTCGGATCGGTGGTTTCCGCCTGCGCGTAATAGACCGCGCCGCAGCAGCTTTCGTTGCGGCGGGAGAAATCGCCGATCGCGCGGAAGCTGAGCGTGTCGGTGGGCTTGAACAGCAGCTGGCCGCGGACGAAATACCGGTTGCGATCGTTGACGCGCAATTCGCTGCCGCTGCCTGCGGTGACGTTGTTGTAGAAGCCGTCGCGGTTCACGCTGACGCCGTCGAGGCGGAACGCCAGCACGTCCTCGATCAGCGGACCGGTGATGCCGCCCGAGAAGCGATACTGGTTGTAGTTGCCGTAGGTCGCCTCGACATTGCCGTGCCAGTCGAATTCGGGCGAGCGGGTGATGATGTTGATGAGGCCCGCCGACGCGTTGCGGCCGAACAGCGTTCCCTGCGGGCCACGCAGCACCTCGACCCGGTCGATCTCGCCCAGTTCGTTCAGCCCGACGCCGGTGCGGCTGCGATAGACGCCGTCGATGAACACCGCGACCGAGCTTTCGAGGCCGGGATTGTCGCCGACCGTGCCGATACCGCGGATGCGCGCGGAGGCGTTGGATTCGTTGCCGGTGGACGAGATCAGCAGCGACGGCGCGAGCTGGTTCAGCGACCGGATGTCGTTGCCGCCCGAATTCTGCAGTGCCGCCTGGCCGACCGCGGACACCGCGATGGGGACGTTGGACAGTCGCTCGGAGCGGCGCGTCGCAGTGACGATGATGTCGTTCTGATTGACGCCCGCTTCCTGGTCGGGGGCGGCGCGGGTGGCATCGACCGCACCGGCATTGGTGCCGTCGGTCGTCGGCGGCGTGGTGGGCGGACGGTCCTGGGCGAAGGCGGGCGCGGCGATCGCGATCGTCGCCACGGACAGGAATAGGGCGGCGGTCCGCAACATTTCAGGCTCTCCGAATTTTTTGATTATGTTCGGAAGCAGACCTAGAGGCGGTCGATGTAGTGTCCATGACAATTCTGTCATGCTGTCTTCATTTAGCCGACAGGTGTCGCTTTTGCGCAACATCGGTCGGTCACGGCGACCCCGTGCGGCCACAAAAAAAGCCGCTCCGAAAGGGAGCGGCTTTCCTCGCCGGTGTCCGGCATCGATCCGGGCGTCAGATCATTTGGGCGCGAGCACCATCAGCATCTGGCGACCTTCCATGCGCGGATAGGCTTCGATCTTCGCGACCTCGGCGACATCGTCCTGAACGCGCTTCAGCAGGTTCATGCCCAGCTGGCCATGCGACAATTCGCGACCGCGGAAGCGCAGCGTGATCTTCACCTTGTCGCCTTCGCCGATGAAGTCGTTCACCTTCTTCATCTTGGTGTCGTAATCATGGTCGTCGATGTTAGGACGCATCTTGATCTCCTTGATCTCCTGCGTCTTCTGCGACTTGCGCGCGAGGTTGGCCTTTTTCTGCGCCTCGTATTTGAACTTGCCGACATCGAGATATTTGGCGACGGGCGGATCGGCGTTGGGCGATACCTCGACCAGGTCCAGGCCCAGCTCGGCCGCCTGCGCGATCGCCTCGCGCGTGTACATCACGCCGAGATTCTCGCCCTCATGGTCGATCACGCGGACCTTGGGGCTGACGATCCATTCGTTGAATCGGGGGCCGTTCATCGGCGGCGCCTGGTTTGGCCGGCGCGTCATGGGGGGTCGTATGGGTGTCGCTCCTCGAAATTAGTCGAGGGGCATATAGCGCTTTTCCGACGCGGGCGAAAGGCGCGCCGCGCGTTATCGCGGGCGTGCCTCGCGAAAAGGGGCGCCGGCGCTGCCGCCGACGCCCGATCGATCAGCGCAGACCGGGCTCGGGCGAGACTGCGCCTGCCAGTTCGGCCTCGTCGGGATCGTCGACCCCGCGGCCCAGATGGCTGCGGGATTTGCTGTAGCCGAAATAGATGACCAGCCCGAGCAAGCCCCATACCGGCAAGACCAGGATCGCGATCAGCGGCAGGTTCACATAGAGGAAGACGCAACCAACGATCGTTGCCGGGGCCACAAACCAGAGCAACGGCGTCCTGAACGCGCGGACGCGCGTCGGGTCGGTCTTGCGAAGGATCATGACGGCAACCGCCACCATCATGAAGGCGTAGAGCGTGCCGGCGTTGGCGTAATCGACGAGCTGCCCGACCGGCAGGAACGCCGCCGCGACCGCGATGCATGCACCCGTGATCATGGTGACGATGTGCGGCGTCTTCCACTTGGGATGCACCCGGCTCCACGATTTCGGAAGCAGGCCGTCGCGCGACATCACGAAGAAGATACGCGTTTGGCCGAATAGCAGGACGAGACACACCGACGGCAGCGCGAGGAACGCCGCATAGCCGATCAGATTGCCGACCTTGCTGAAGCCGAGCACCCGCAGGACATGCGCAAGCGGCTCGTTCGAACACACCAGTGCCTGCGCATATTGCGGCATCGCGCACTGACGCACGAGTTCCGGCGACCCCGTGTCGAACGGGATACCGTTCGGCCCCAGTATCGGCTGACCGCCGATCGAGCCGATCGCCCCGGCGGCAACGACGATGTAGAACACGGTGCAGAACAGCAGGCTCGCGATCAATCCGATCGGCACGTTGCGCTGCGGATCCTTGGTCTCCTCCGCGGCGGTCGAGACCGAATCGAAGCCGACATAGGCGAAAAACATCGTTGCCGCAGCGCCGACCGCGCCGAGCCCGGTGCCGACCCCGCCGAATACGCCTGCCGGCAGGAACGGGCTGAAATTGCTCGCATTGATGCGCGGGACCGTCAGCGCGACGAAGGCGGTGAGGGCAACGACCTTGATACCGACGAGCGCAGCGTTGACCTTGGCGCTCTCGCTGGTGCCGATCACCAGCAACCAAGTGACGAGCAACGCGATCACGACGGCGGGCAGGTTGATGAAACCGCCGGGCGCGCCGCCCAGAGCGAGCGGCCCGGCGACCAGCGCCGGGGGAAGATGTACGCCCAACGTGTGATCGAGGATCGTGCCGGTGAAATAGCCCGACCAGCCGACCGCGACGGCGCTTGCCGCCACTGCATATTCGAGAATGAGCGCCCAGCCGACGGTCCAGGCGAGAAATTCGCCCATCGTCGCATAAGTATAGGTGTAGGCCGATCCGGCGACGGGGATCATCGCCGCGATCTCCGCATAGCAGAGCGCCGCCACGATGCAGATCGCACCGGCGATGGCGAAGGCCAGCATCAACCCCGGACCCGCCTTCTGCGCGCCGACCGCGGTCAGCACGAAGATGCCCGTACCGATGACGCAACCGATGCCGAACAAGGTTAGCTGGAACCACCCAAGCGACCGGTGGAGCGATTTACGCTCCGCCGTCCGCAATATGGCGTCGAGCGATTTTACGCGACTGAACATCATGAAACGCGGTCCCCCGGGGATTGATACGACCGCTGGGGGCCGCTTCGCCGGTCGAAGCCTAGAGGCAATTTTGTGACGCGCAATCCCCTAAGGCGCGAGCATCGGGCCGAGCGGCTTGCCGGCGAGGATATGGACGTGCAGATGCGGCACCTCCTGGTGTGCGTCGCGGCCGATATTGGCCAGCAGCCGGTAGCCGCCGTCCACCAGCCCCGCCGCCCGCGCGACGGTGCCGACCGCGCGGACGAAGCCGGCGATCTCGGCATCGGACGCGCGGGTGCTGAAATCGTCCCACGAGACGTACGCGCCCTTCGGGATCACGAGGATATGCGTCGGCGCCTGCGCGGCGATGTCGGGAAAGGCGATCGCGAACGCGTCCTCGTACACGCGCGGCGCGGGGATCTCCTCGCGCAGGATCTTCGCGAAGACGTTCTGGTCGTCATAGGGCAGGGTGGGGTCGATCGGCATCAGGGTCGGGCCGCCTTCTCGTCATGCCCCGACACGCCCTCGCGCCGTGCCAGTTCGGCGCGGACGTCGTCGATCGACAGGCCGGCGTCCGCCAGCAGGACGAGCAGGTGGTAGAGCAGGTCGGCCGCCTCCGGCACGATCGCGGCGGGCGCGTCGCCCATCGCGGCGATGATCGTCTCGGTCGCTTCCTCGCCCAGTTTCTGCGCGATGCGGGCGCGGCCGCGGGCGAACAGGCTGGCGGTATAGCTGCTCGCCGCGTCCTGGCCGCGGCGCGCGGCGATGGTCGCCTGCAATCGGTCGAGGATGTCGTCGGCCATGCCATCCGCTCTACGGGCGGCGGCGGTGCGGTCAATCCTTGTCGGGTAGGCCGGCCTTGTCGGCGTGTTCCGCCTTGTTGCGAAAGCGCGCGCGAAGCGCCCGCCGGGCGAGCCAGACGCCGACCGCGGCGCACACGAACAGCGCGATGTCGGAAAGCGCCGGCCCGGTGCGCGGGTGGACGGTGCCGCTATGCCCCGATTCGACCGCGGCGAAGGCGGGGGTGGCGAGGAGGAACAGCACGTAGCGCATGGCCCTTCCCATAGCGCACGCGCGTTAACGCGGCGTCAGCGGCCGGCGGACGGGCACGCCCGCGGCGGCGAGCGCGGCATGGGCATCGGCGATCGACGCCTCGCCGAAATGGAAGATCGATGCGGCGAGGACCGCGGAGGCATGCCCCTCGACGATCCCGGCGACCAGATCGTCCAGCCCGCCGACGCCCCCGCTCGCGACGACCGGCACGCGCGTCCGGTCCGCGATCGCGCGGATCAGGTCGAGGTCGTAGCCGCCGCGCGTGCCGTCGCGGTCCATCGAGGTGACGAGCAATTCGCCCGCCCCGAGTTCGGCGAGATGCAATGCATGGGCGATGGCGTCGATGCCGGTCGGGCGGCGGCCGCCATGGGTAAAGACCTCCCAGCGCTCCCCCGAGCCCGTCGAAGGGCCGCTCGCGGTGCGGCGCGCGTCGATGCTGGCGACGCAGCACTGGCTGCCGAAGCGTTCGGCGATGTCGAACACGATCTCGGGCCGGTCGACCGCGGCCGAATTGACCGCGACCTTGTCCGCCCCCGCCAGCAGCAGCGCGCGTGCATCGTCGGCGGAGCGCACGCCGCCGCCGACGGTCAGCGGCATGAAGCAGACCGCGGCGGTGCGCCGGACGACGTCCAGGAGCGTGCCGCGGCCTTCGTGGGTGGCGGTGATGTCGAGGAAGCACAGTTCGTCCGCGCCCGCCGCGTCATAGGCGCGCGCCTGCTCGACGGGATCGCCCGCGTCGATGAGGTCGACGAAGTTGACGCCTTTCACGACGCGGCCGTTCGCGACGTCGAGGCAGGGAATGACGCGCGCGCGGACGGTCATGCTTCTGCTCCCCTCCCGCTTGCGGGAGGGGCTGGGGGTGGGCGCACGCTCGCCGCGAGCGGTATCGTTTGGGGAGGGCGAGCGCCCACCCCCGACCCCTCCCGCAAGCGGGAGGGGGGCAGAAGAACGCACCTCATGCCGCCGCCGCCACGGCCAGTGCGGCCGTCAGGTCGAGCCGGCCGTCATACAGTGCCCGCCCGGTGATCACCCCTTCGATTCCGTTCCGCGCGTGGAGCGCCAGGATGTGGATCTCCGCGATCCCCTTCACCCCGCCCGATGCGATCACCGGGATGTCGACCGCGCGCGCGAGGTCGACCGTCGCCTCGACATTGCAGCCCTTCAGCATCCCGTCGCGACCGACATCGGTGAACAGCAAAGCCGCGACGCCCGCATCCTCGAACCGGCGCGCCATGTCGACGACGGTCACGTCGGACACGTCCGCCCAGCCCCGCGTCGCGACCATGCCGTCCTTCGCATCGACCGCCACGACGATCCCGCCCGGCCAGTCGCGCGCCATGTCGCGGACGAAATCGGGGTTCTCCAGCGCCGCGGTGCCGATGACGACGCGCGATACGCCGAGGTCGAACCAGCCGGCGACGCTCGCGGGATTGCGGATACCGCCGCCCAGCTGGACATGGCCGGGGAAGCGCGCGACGATCGCCTTGACCGCTTCGCCGTTGACGGATTGCCCGGCGAACGCGCCGTCCAGATCGACGACGTGCAGATACCCCGCGCCCGCATCCGCGAACAGCATCGCCTGCGCGGCGGGATCGTCGCCATAGACGGTCGCGCGGTCCATATCGCCCTCGGCGAGGCGCACGACCTGACCGGCCTTCAGGTCGATCGCGGGAAAGACGATGAGGGTCATCGCAATTCCTCCCCGCTCGCGGGGAGGGGGACCATGCGCAGCATGGTGGAGGG
>CAXTVB010000117.1:0-8673 GCA_964247555.1 uncultured Sphingomonas sp.
GTCATAGATGCCGGAACGCAAGGCAATCACCTGGCACCGAATTCAGGGCGGGCCGATGGCCCGTTCAGGACCACGCGCATGGGCGCCGCCCGGACCGATCCGTCAGGTCTTCGGCAACGCGTAGTCCAGCGTCGACGATCCATTCCCCGGCACCAGCACGCGCCACGTCTGCACGCCGTCGATCCGTTCCAGTGTGCCGCTGGCATCGATGAACGGCCGATCGTAACTATTGCCCAACGCCACCTCAACCGTGACGGGGAAGGCATTGGTGTTGCTGACGGTGAC
The DNA here is from genome assembly GCA_964247555.1 of uncultured Sphingomonas sp. Taxonomy (GTDB): domain Bacteria; phylum Pseudomonadota; class Alphaproteobacteria; order Sphingomonadales; family Sphingomonadaceae; genus Sphingomonas. The sequence continues at coordinate 286 of CAXTVB010000117.1, forward strand.
GCGGCGGCGGCGCTCGATCAGGTGATGTTCCGCGGTGATCTGGGGGCTGATGCCGGCGGTCAGCCGGGTCGTCTCGCCCTTCGCGGTGTCGCCGATCGTGCCGGTGCCGAGCAGCAGGCGGGTGGGGCCGCGGGGTTGGTAGAGCGTCGTGGTGCCGCTGGGGAGCGGAATGCCGAGCCCCGCTTCCGGCGTGTTGTGCAGGCGCAGGACGATCGTGGCGGGCACGGTCTGCGCGGTCTGCCATGGCTGGAACGCGAAACGGTAGACCCGTCCATAGGCGACGCGATGCTGGACCAGTAGCGCCACCTGCTTCTGGCCGCTTGCCGCGACATCGACGGTCTCGGGCACGCGGTACAGCTTGAGGTCGCCCAGATCCTCGGGCGGTGGAGGCGGCGGCGGGGGTGGTGGCGGTGGTACCGGGGCGCTGACGGCATAGGCGGCGAACCGGCGCGATCCGGTGACGACGATGTCGTCGGCCCCCGCATCGCCGGACGGTCGCCGATATGGTTCGATGGTCGGCAGGTTCGATGTCGTCGTGTCGCGCGGGTAGCAATGGAGTTCCAGACGGGCCGATGTCGCCGCGATCTCGCGGACATCCTGCCGATCGAGTCGCCCTGCTACCGCCTGCAACTGCACCCCTTGCCACGCCTCGGCGTTGCCGTTGGCGAGGGTGAGCCACGCGAACAGGTCGAGCGATCCGCCGCGCGGGGCGACGGTCGCGACATAGCTCGCCGTCCAGTCGAAGCCGCTGGCGATGTAGGAGAGGGTGACCGTCACGTCGGACGCCTGCGCGCTGTGCGTCGCGACGCTCAGGACCGGTTTGGCCGACAGGCCGGCCGGCACGCCATTATAGGTCAGGCCCTCGGGAAGCCCCGAGCAGCCGAGCGCCTCGATCCCGTGCGCGGTCTGCAGCACCACGCCGTTGGCGGCGCCCGCGACGATCGTCGCCTCCTCCTCGCGGACCCGTCCGGTCCGGCGGTCGGTGCGGCGCAGCGTGACCGACCGGCCGAGCGTTCCGTCCACCAGCGAAGCGGGCGACAACAGGCGCGCGTCGCGGTTCTTCTCGATGACGCCGCCGGGCAGGCCGCTGACGATGGCGCTCGCGGGAACGACCCCGTCCGCCACGCCTTCGAAGCGCAGCACCGCGTCGCCGGCGGGGACGTGGATCGTGCGGGTTTCGGTGACGAGCGCGAAGCCGCCGAGCCAGCGCAGGTCCATCGCCTGCCGCCGCCCGCGCGAAGGGTCGCGGTAGACGGTGATCGCGACCTGTTCCGGCTTGGCCGACTCCACCGTGGCGACCGGCGGCAGCGCGGCGGCGAGCAGCGCCACCAGGCCGAGCATCAGGTGCGCGTATCGAAGGTGACGGTCACGATCGCCTTGCCGTTCGCGGGCACCGGCACCTGCCACACCTCGGTCCCAGCGTCGCGGCGCTCGCTCTTCGCGCTTTCGGCGAGGATGCGCGTGTCGGTCCACCACCAGGGGACATTGTCCTGGATCAGTTCGACGGTGACCGGCCGGTCCTTCGCGTTGGTCAGCGTGTAGCGCATCGTCGTGCGCCAGCGTTCGGAGGACAATCGGACGCGTTCGGTGACGGTCGGCTGGACCTTCACGTCGAAGGCGGCGCCGGTCCGGATGACTAGGTCGGAACCTTGCGGGGTGTGGTCGATATGGTTTTCGCCGATGAACTGCGACTGCCCGCGCGCGTCGCGCATGTAGACGCGCACCGTCCCCGCCGGCAGCGCGTCGCCGAGCCCGCCCTTCGCGGCATTCGAGAAGGTCAGCACGCTCGACGCGCTTTCGGGTTCGTCCGCCGACTCGTTCCAGCGCGCGTGATAGATATAGCCGTTGGCGGCCGGCGCGCCCTTCACGTCCAGGAAACCGACCTGCTTGGTCTGCTTCTCGGCGATCGTCGTGCGGCCGGGGAGCGGGTAGAGGTAGAAATCGCCGAGCTGTTCGCGCGCCGCGGTCTCGGTTCCGGCGCGGCGGACGGACCGGATATTGGGGCGGGGGCGGTAGGCGTTGTCGTCGTCGCCCGCGCCGACCTGTCCCGCGACCAGCAGCGTCCGGGCGTTGTAGAAGCTGGTGCCGCTGGTGTTGCGCAGCGTCACCCAGCCCTGGACGTCGATCGTGCCGGCCTTCTGGTCGAACAGCGCGACATAGTCGGCGTTCCACCCGAGCCCGCCCGACAGGTAGGACAAGGTGACCGGCCGCGCCCCGGTGCGACGGCTATCCAGGCTGACCGACAGGGTCGGCCGTTCGCGCAGATTGTCCGGCACCTTGTCGAAGACCGCGCGGACGGGGAGTCCGTCGTCGCGCAGCACCTCGACCTTGTCGCCGACCTGCAGCACCACGCCGCCATTGACCGCCAGCACCTTCGCCCGCTCGCGGGTTTCGGTACCGGTCGCCGGGCTGGTGTGCACGAGCGTGATGGTGTCGCCGACCGCCTTCTGCATCAGGCTGGTCGGGCTGAGCAGGTCGTAATCGAAATTCTGTTCGACGACCGACACGTCCGCCGCCGCCAATCCGACGGTTTCCGGGCGTATGGCGGCGGACACGTCGGCGAAGGACTGCCGACTGCGTCCGGCGGGCAGGTCCAGTCGGCGGATATCCTGAACCAGCGCCAGGTCGTTCGAATAGATCGTCACCGATACGTCGCCCTGCGCGGTGCCGCCCGCGCCCGGCGGAACCTGCGGCGCGGACTGGGCTAGGGCCGTTTGCGGCAACAGCAGCAACGCCGCGATCAGCGAACCACGCATACATCCTCCTCGTTTCCCGGGATGATGCCGCGCCGCCGGGAAAAGACCAAGCGCGAATGCACCTCAGCCCACCGCACCAACAGACGTCAGGCGAACACGTCCGCCAGCGCGCTGCCCGCGGGGCCATCCTTCCAGTCGCGGAGTTCGATGTAGAGCGATGTCTGCAGCGTGCCCCAGATCGCGACGATGATCGTCTGAAAGATCGCGGAGAGGCCCAGATACCAGATCGGCGCACCCACCCGCTGCATCGCGCCGAACCCGGCCAGACCAAGCACCCCGGCAGCGATCAAGCCGAGCAGCGCGGAGATCAGCCAGACGATGACCAGCGTCAGAAGTTCGACGCCGAAGACCTTCCAGCGCGCGCCCTTCGTCAGATAGCGACTGCGCGAAAAGGCCGCGAAGACGCCGATCCGTTCCGCGACCAGCGCCGGGTTCGCCATCGACCATATGACGTACACAATGATGCCCGGGATCAGGAGGAATATACTGGCGAACCCGATCGCCAGGCCGAAGAGGATGTTGAGCTCGATCAGCGGCAGCGCGGCGCGCAGGCCCGCCCCCGCGCATTCGCCGAAGCTGGCACGCCGTCCCTCCGCGGCCGCGGTCGTGACCCGCACGATCGCGCCCTGCGCCAGGATGTAGAGCAGGAGGATGGCGAAACCCGCGATCATGGCGACGCCCCACAGGCCGGAGAGCTCGAACGGATTGCGCGGGTTCGTCGTGATGTTCTGCGCGATGGCCAGGCGATAGCGCTGGCTGAAACCGTTGACGATCAAAGAGGGCACGCCGGCGAACGCCAGGCTGAGGCCGAACACGACCAGCGGGTTGTCGCGGATCGTCGCGACCGCGCGCGAGACGATACGGTCGATCTTCACGCCCTGATTGTCCGTCACATATCCTTGGGTCGCCATTCCCACCCCCCATTGCTTTCGGCATGAAAACTGGCGCGGTGTCGGGGCACTGTCCAGCGAATTAGGGCGTTGCCTGCATAGGCCGATCCACTAGGATGCGGTCACGCGGCCCGGTTTGGGCCGGGGCGGGGGACTAGTGTGGGGGCGCGCGCGACAGCACCGGCGGAGGCCGCAAGCCGGCTTGCGGCGGCGCACCGCGATCTCGTCGCCGATCCGACGGTCCAGTTCCATATGGAACCCGTGCCGCCACCCGAGAAGATGCCGGACTGGCTGGAACATGTGCTCGACTGGGTAGGGCGAGCGGTTCGGCCGATCGGGCGGTTCCTGGCCTGGATGGGCCATTTCCTGCCCGACGCGCCCTATGCGCGGATCCTGCTATGGGGGGTCATCGCGCTGCTTGGGGTCGCGTTGCTCTGGATGGCGGTGGATCGCATACGCTATGGCGTGTGGCGGCTGCCGACGCTGCCACGCCGTCGTTCCACCGCGGTCGCGGCCGACGATATGGACGAATGGACGCCGCCTGCCGCACCGATGCGCGAATGGCTGGCGGAGGCCGACGAACTGGCGGGCGCGGGGCGCTATGCCGAGGCCGTCCATCACCTGCTGTTCCGATCGGTCGAGGATATCGGCAAGCGCCGCCCGCAGGCCGTGCGCCCTGCCTCGACCAGCCGCGAACTGGCGAACGCGAGCGCGATCCCGCCCGGCGTCCGCGACCTGTTCGCGCGGATCGCCCGGCTGGTGGAACGCAGCCTGTTCGGGGGTCGACCGGTCGACGCCGAAGACTGGCAGGCGGCGCGCACCGCCTATGCCGACCTGGTGCAGCCAAGGACCTGGCGCCATGCACAGCCCGAAAACGGGCTTCATCATGCACAGCCCGCAGCCGGGCTTCGTCATGCATAGCCCGCAGCCGGGCTTCATGAAGCCGGTGACCATCGCGTTGCTGCTGGCGATCGGCGTGATCGGCTTTATCGGTACGCTGCTGCTGGGGGCCTATGCGCCCGATCTGCGGTCGGGCGACAATGGCGGCGGGCATGCGCTCTCCAACGCAGCGACCGGGTTCAGCGGACTGGTCCGATTGGCCGAGGCGACCGGTCGCCACCCGCGGATCGTGCGCAACACGCATATGCTCGGCACCGAGGACCTGGTCGTTGCAACGCCGGAAAGCGGTGCCGTCCCGGTCGGTGACATCATCGATCAGCGCATGGCGAAGCCGCTGCTGATGGTCCTTCCCAAATGGGACACCCAGGCGGATGCCGACCATCGCGGCTGGGTGGATTACCGTGCGCTGAAGGACGCGTCCGATCCAGAGGGGGTCCTGGCCCCCGCCACCAAGCTGCACATCGCACGTCGGCGGAGCGCCGGTCGACCGCTCGTCACCACCGATCCGCTGATGAAGGGCGTCGCCTTCGTCGCGCCGCGGCCGTTGCAGGTCATCACAGGCAGCGATATCCTGCTCGCCCGGGGCGGCGGTGGGGCGACGATCGGGCATTTGCGGCCGCTGGTCACCGACGGCGCCGGCGGTATCGTCGTGGCGCAGCTCGACGACCGTCCCTTCTACATCCTCGCCGATCCCGATCTGCTGACGAACCGGGGCATGCGCGACATCCGCAATGCCGGTTCGGCGCTGGCGATGCTGGATTACATGAATTCGAACCAGCCCGACGGAATTGCGTTCGACGTGACGCTGAACGGATTCGGCCATGCGCTCAGCCCGCTGAAGCTGATGTTCGATCCTCCCTTTCTTGCGATGACGCTGACGATCGTCATCGTCCTGCTGCTGACCGCGCTGCAGACGGTGACGCGGTTCGGTAGCGCCCGCGCCCGGCCGCGCGCCATTGCGTTCGGCAAGACGGCGTTGGTCGACAATACCGCCTTGCTGGTCCGCAAGGCGGGGCGCGAAGCGGGGCTGGGCGCGCGCTACGTCGCCGTCGTTCGCGACGCCGCGGTTCGCGCCTTCGGGGTGCCGCCGCGGCTGCACGGTGCCGCGATCGACGCGTATCTCGACCGGCTCGACCGGCCGCGTGCGTTCACCGCGCTCGCCCGCACGGCGGAAGGCGCAAAGGACCGCGGCGCGATGCTCGCTGCGGCACAGGCATTGCATCGATGGATGGGGAGAAGCGCGTGACGTTGGACGAGGTGGCCGAACTGGCAGGCGCGATTCGGGAGGAGGTGGGCAAGGCCGTCGTCGGGCAGGAACAGACGGTCGAGATGATGCTGGTCGCCCTGTTCGCGGGCGGGCATATCCTGCTCGAAGGGCCGCCGGGCACCGCCAAGACGCTGATCGCGCATTGCTTCGCGCGGGCGACCGGCCTCGCCTTCGGGCGCATCCAGTTCACGCCCGACCTTATGCCCGGCGACATCATCGGTGCGAACCTGTTCAATTTCCAGACGAGCACCTTCACGCTGACGCGTGGGCCGATCTTCACCGATCTGCTGCTGGCGGACGAGATCAACCGGACCCCGCCCAAGACGCAGGCCGCGCTGCTGGAGGCGATGCAGGAACGCACCGTCACGATCGACGGCGACAGCCTGCCGCTCGGCGATCGCTTCATGGTCGTCGCGACGCAGAACCCCATCGAGCAGCAGGGCGTATATCCGCTGCCCGAGGCACAGCTCGACCGGTTCCTGTTCAAGCAGACGGTGGGTTATCCGAGCGCGGCGGAGGAACGGCGGATCATCGCCACGCACGGCGCCCGGCAACGTGCGATGGCGCCCGAGGATTGGGGCGTCGCACAACGGACCGACGCGGCGCGGATCGGCGAAGCGGTCGATGCGGTGGCGGCGGTGCGGCTGGTCGACGAAGTCGTCGACTACATCGCGACGCTGATCCGCGGCACGCGCGACGTCGCCGACCTGGAAAGCGGTGCGTCGCCGCGCGCCGGCGCGATGCTGGCCGGTGCGGCCCGGGCGAAGGCCGCGATCGACGGCCGCGACTTCGTGATCCCCGACGACGTCAAGCACTTGGCGCCCGCCTTGCTGCGCCACCGCCTGATCCTGTCCCCCGCGGCCGAGATCGATGGGCGACAGATCGAGGATGTCGTGCGCAGCATCATCGAGACGATCGAGGCGCCGCGGTGAGGTCCGGCTTGTGAGGGACGCTTGGTGATATACCCGACGCGCGGCGCGGTGCTGGCGGCGGCGGCGGGTGCGCCGGTCGCGCTGCTGGTGGCGGTGTTCCTGCCCGCTGTCTGGTATACCGGTCTGGCCTGGCCGGTCGCCGTCCTGCTGCTGTGCGTGGCGGACGCGGCAATGGGTGCGAAGTCGGGCAGCGTCCGACTGTCGGTACCCGCGAGTGCCCCCGTCGGCGCGGCGGTGGACCTGATCGTGACCGTCGCGATCGACGGCGCGGTGACCGCCGCGGAGATCGCCGTCGGCACCGATCCGCTGCTGGCGATGGAAAATGACGGGCGGCTCTGGATGGCGCTGGAGGCGGGGCGGGGGGCCGCCTCCTTTCCCGTCACCACGCGACGTCGTGGCACGGTCCGCATCGACCGGCTGTGGCTGCGGTGGCGCGGGCGGCTGGGTTTGGTCTGGCGCCAGATGAGCGTCGCCGCCGATCGCGCGTTTCCCGTCCTGCCCGACATCCGCGCGGTCCATGAACGCGGGGCGGCGATCTTCCAGCGTCATGCCTTGCAGGGGCTGATCGCGCAGGTCGATCGCGGCGATGGCACCGATTTCGACGCGCTGGTGGAATATCGATCGGGGATGGACCGCCGCGCGATCGACTGGAAACAATCCGCCCGGCATCTGCGGCTCCACGCCAAGGAATTCCGGACCGAACGCAACAACCAGATCGTGTTCGCGATCGATGCGGGGCGGCAGATGTCCGATCCCGTCGCGGGCCTGCCGCGCGTCGACCGCGCGGTGTCGGCGATGCTGCTGACCGCCTGGATCGCGCTGAAGCTGGGCGACCGCGTCGCGCTGACCGCGTTCGATTCAAGGCCCCGCATCGCGAGCGGCTTCGTGGCGGGGAGGGGGGCGTTCGCGGAATTGCAGCGGCTGGCCGCGACGATCGACTACAGCACGGACGAGGCCAATTATACCTTCGCGCTGACCTCGCTCGCCACGCGACTGACGCGGCGGTCGATGATCGTGCTGTTCACCGAATTCACCGACCTGACCACCGCCGACTTCCTCGTGCGCGGCGCGGCGCGGATCGTGAACACGCATCTGCTGCTCATCGTCGTCCTGCGCGACGAGGAGCTGGAGGCGATCATCGACCGCGCGCCGGCATCGCCCGACGACATCACCCGCGCGGTGACCGCCGCCGGTCTGTTGAAGGACCGACTGATCGTTCTCACCCGGCTGCGCCACCTGGGCGTCCATGTCGTCGAGAGCGAGCACGACCGCGTCGCCGAACGCCTGGTCGCGGCCTATGTCGATCTGAAGAGGCGGAACCTGTTGTGACCGATACGCTGGACCCGCCACCGATGCTCGCCCCGGTCCTGGTCAATGCCAGCCGTTTCCGCGCTGCGCATCAGGCCGATTGGGAACGGCTCGAACGGCTCGTCGCCCGGGTCGAGAAGCGATCGGTGCGGGCGCTCGGCGACGACGACCTGCTGGCGATGCCGCTGCTGTACCGGACCGCGCTGTCGTCGCTGTCGTCGGCGCGTGCGACGTCGCTCGACCGCGCGCTGGTCACCTATCTCGAACAATTGTGCACACGCGCCTATTTCCAGCTCTACGGCGTCACCGACCGGCCGCTGACGCAATTCGGCCGG
>CAXTVB010000118.1:0-8608 GCA_964247555.1 uncultured Sphingomonas sp.
CGGCTCGGTGAAGTCGACGCAGAAGATCACCAAGGCGATGAAGATGGTCGCCGCCGCCAAGCTGCGCCGTGCGCAGGAGGCGGCGGAGGCCGGGCGACCCTATGCCGAGCGGCTGGAGGGCGTGATGGCCAGCCTGGCGTCGAAGGTGACGGTCAGCGAATCGTCGCCCAAGCTGCTGGCGGGCACCGGCAAGGACCAGGTCCAGTTGCTGGTCGTCGTGACCTCCGAGCGCGGCCTGGCGGGCGCGTTCAACACCAACATCGTCCGCGCTGCGCGCAAGAAGGCCGAGGAGCTGGAGGCCGCGGGCAAGACGGTCCGCTTCTACGTCGCGGGCAAGAAGGGCCGGGTGATCCGTCGCTTCTACCCCGACCAGATCGCCGCAGACTTCGACATTTCGACCATGAAGGTCGCGAGTTTCGACCATGCGCGCGCGATGGCCGACGACCTGATCCGCCGCTTCGAAGCGGGCGAGTTCGACATCGCACGCCTGTTCTACGCGAAGTTCGTCTCCGCTCTGGTCCAGGAGCCGACCGCCCGCCAGATCATCCCCGTGAAGGTGGAGACGAATGCGTCGCACGCCTCCACTTCCTCCACTTCCGCGCCAAAGGATGCTGGTGCTGCGGTCGAATATGAGCCCGACGAGGAGTCGATCCTCGCCGACCTGCTGCCGCGCAACATCGCGATCCAGATCTTCCGCGCGCTGCTTGAAAACGCGGCGTCCGAACAGGGCAGCCGGATGAACGCGATGGAGAACGCGACGAAGAATGCGGGCGACATGATCAACCGCCTCTCGATCCAGTACAACCGCACCCGCCAGGCCGCGATCACGACGGAGTTGGTGGAGATCATTTCCGGGGCGGAGGCGCTGTAGTCGTGCGGATCGCGCCGCTTTGTTCATCGGTCTGCTTGCACTTGCAGCGTGTAATCGCAGCCCCGACCCAAGCTCGCAAGTGGATTACAATCCCGGTCCGGCCAATATGATCTCGAACGCCGAACTGGATCAGTTGAACAACGATCTTGCTCAAAATCAAGTCTCAAGGAAGTAGCAAATGGCAACCGCCGCTGAAGACATCCGCCCGACCACGGGCGCGCAGACGAACAACACCGGCACGATCTCGCAGATCATCGGCGCCGTCGTCGACGTGCATTTCCCCGACAACCTGCCGTCGATCCTCTCGGCGCTGGAGACGGACAATAACGGCAACCGCCTCGTGCTCGAGGTCGCGCAGCATCTCGGCGAGAACACCGTCCGCACAATCGCGATGGACGCGACCGAGGGTCTGACCCGCGGCCAGAGCGTCCGCGACACCGGCTCGCAGATCCGCGTGCCCGTCGGCCCAGCGACGCTTGGCCGCATCCTGAACGTCATCGGCGAGCCGATCGACGAGCGGGGCCCGGTGAACACCGACATGACCGCGCCGATCCACGCGGCCGCACCGTTGTTCGTCGATCAGTCGACCGAGAGCGCGATCCTGGTCACCGGCATCAAGGTCATCGACCTGCTCGCGCCCTATGCGCGTGGCGGCAAGATCGGGCTGTTCGGCGGCGCGGGCGTCGGCAAGACGGTGCTGATCCAGGAACTGATCAACAACATCGCCAAGGGCCATGGCGGCGTGTCGGTCTTCGCCGGCGTCGGCGAGCGCACGCGCGAGGGCAACGATCTGTACCACGAATTCCTCGACGCGGGCGTCATCGCCAAGGACGCGGACGGGAATGCGATCTCGGAAGGGTCGAAGGTCGCGCTCGTGTTCGGCCAGATGAACGAGCCGCCGGGCGCCCGTGCCCGCGTCGCGCTGTCCGGCCTGACCATCGCGGAATATTTCCGCGACGTGGAACGGCCGCATTCCGTCGGCGGTGGGCTATCAGCCGACGCTGTCGACCGACATGGGTGCGCTGCAGGAGCGCATCACCTCGACCAACAAGGGGTCGATCACCTCGGTGCAGGCGGTGTACGTGCCTGCGGACGATCTGACCGATCCGGCCCCCGCGACCTCGTTCGCGCATCTGGACGCGACGACGACGCTCAACCGCGCAATTTCCGAACTCGGCATCTACCCAGCGGTCGATCCGCTCGATTCGACCAGCCGCGTTCTCGAGCCGCGCGTGGTGGGCCAGGAGCATTACGACACCGCGCGCGCGGTCCAGTCGCTGCTCCAGCGCTACAAGTCGCTGCAGGACATCATCGCGATCCTGGGCATGGACGAACTGAGCGAAGAGGATAAGCTGACCGTGCAACGCGCACGGAAAATCCAGCGTTTTCTGTCGCAGCCGTTCCATGTGGCCGAAGTCTTCACCGGCATCAGCGGCAAGTTCGTGCAGATCGAGGACACGATCAAGTCGTTCAAGGCGGTCGTGGACGGCGAGTACGATCACCTGCCCGAAGCGGCCTTCTATATGGTCGGCGGCATCGACGAGGCGGTCGCCAAGGCCGAGAAGATGGCGCAGGAGGCGTAATGCTGCACTTCGAACTGGTCACCCCCGAGCGCCTGGTCCGCTCGGAGGCCGTCCATATGGTGACGGTCCCCGGCACCGAGGGCGACTTCGGCGTGCTGGAGGGCCATGCTCCGATCATGTCCACGGTCCGCGACGGCGCGCTGCTGGTGTTCCGCACCGAGAAGTCGGAGCCGGAGGCGATAACGATCCGCGGCGGTTTCGCCGAGGTCAACGATCGCGGGCTGACGGTACTGGCCGAACACGCCGACTGAGGATGTCCGGCGCGTTCCGCTTTGGCGTCGACTTAGCCGTTCTTATCTTTGTCCTTGTCGTCGGGCTTCTTGTCCATTTCCGTCAGCGCCGCCTTGCTGCCGTCCTTGTCGAGCGCGGCGAGGATTTTTTGCGCACGGTCGGCCTGGCCGGGCTCGTCCAGATTATAGGCGACCGGACCTAACGCGACCTTGGCCAGCGCCGCCTTGTCCTGCACCAGCAGCACGCGCGCGGCATTGATCCGAACCGATGCGTCGTAGGGGGCGAGCGCATAGGCGTAGAGCATCGCGCCGTCGGCATTCTTCGTCGGCGTCTGCCCGGCAGCGGCATAGCTTTCGTAGAAATTGACGAGCGGCTGCGGTGCCTCCGGATCGATCTTGTTCGCCGCCAGGAACCAATGACGGATCGCGGACCATCTGGCCGGATCGGTGACCTTGTCCTTCTTCGCCGCCGCCGCCTGGGCCATGCCCTTGTAGACGAGCGCATGGATAGACTTCGGGTCCGACGCGAGCGCGCGGTCAGCGGCCGTTTCGGTGCGGCCGTAACAGGCCGCGTCCGACTTCGGGTCGGTCGAACAAATGTCGAACTCGGCTTCTGCCACCTCGTTCTGCACGAATGCGTCGTCGGGATAGGACGCCGCGACCCGGCGCGCGATCGCCGCCACGCCGGGGGCCGCTTTCGATGTCACGCCGCGTTTCGACAGGATGAAGGCGGGCATGATCGCTGCCTCCGCCGCCGCAAGCGGCTGGACGCTCACCTTGCCGATCGCCAGGTCCGCCGCTGGGATCAGCGCGGAGGGCAGGACGGATTGCTTGCCATAGGCATTGAGCTTGAAGTCCAAGGCGTTCGGATTGCCGAGGAGCGCATTCGCTTCTTTCGGGGACTTGCCCGAATTGATGGCCGTCACATAGGCGGCGAACTGTCCCAGCCGATCCTTGTTGAACATCAGATAATCGGCGAGCAGCCATCCGCGACTATACAGCGCGTCTCGCTGCTCGCTGCTCAAATGGCCCTGGTCGGGCAGGAGAAGCCGCGAGGCTGGAAGTGCGTTCATGTTGCCGACGGAGTAACTGCGATAGGTCGGCGTCGCGCCGAAGATCACGTTGCCGTCCCGGACGATCGCGGTCGCATGCAATTCGGCGAAGCCCTCGACGAACCATGGCGGGAAGGCGGCGTCCGACCAGGCGTCGTTGGTCAGCATCCAGTGATGTGTATATTCGTGGAACAGGATGGCCTGCGACGTGAAGCCATGATCCGCCCCATCGCCCGAACTGCGCGGCGTGAAGGCGACCGAGTCGCCGCCGCGGGGCTCGTAGAAGCCGGCGACGTCCGCCCGACCCGCAAGCTTCTGGATCGCCGCGATGTCGCTGACGACGAATACGGTGACGCGCGCGCTGTCGCCACGCTTGTCTTCGGGCGCGACGTGCCAGACACGCATCGCCTTGTCGAACTTCTCAAGCTTGACCGTGAACGCCTCGACATGCGCCGGCGTGTCGTCTGAATAGACGACGAAATGCCGCGATGTCGCGCGTTGCCAGGATGCGTTGGCGGATGCGGACAGCAATAACGCGGCAACCGCGGCAGTCATCTTACGAACCATGGATATCGTCCCCCCGAACCCGGAGGCTAACCAGCGACGGCTGCGCGTTCAACCCTTAGAGGAAACTATAGGGATCGACATCCACCGTCACCCGCACCTTTGCCGACCAAGCGAGGCTGGCCAGCCAGTCGCGGATGACGTCCTGTACGTCCAGTGCGCGCCTCGCGTGGACGAGGAGGCGGAACCGGTGGCGACCGCGTAGCATGGCGAGTGGGGCGGGAGCGGGGCCGTAGACCTGCATGCCGTCGACGATCGGCGCGCCCCGCGCGACCGCGCGGGCGGTTTCCTGGGCGGCGGCTTGGTCCTCGGACGATATGACGATGGCGGCATAGCGACCGAAGGGCGGGGCGTCGGCGTCCCGCCGGGCCTCGGTCTCCGCGGCGTAGAAGGCGTCGGCATCGCCGGTGATGAGGGCCTGCATGACGCGGGCGGCCGGGCTGTGCGTCTGGATCAGGACATGGCCCGGCTTGGTTCCGCGGCCGGCCCTTCCCGAGACCTGACGAATCTGCTGGAAGGTGCGTTCCGCCGCGCGCAGGTCGCCGCCTTCCAGGCCCAAATCCGCATCGACGACGCCGACGAGCGTCAGGTTGGGGAAGTGATAGCCCTTCGTCACCAGCTGGGTGCCGACGACGATGTCGATATCGCCCGCCTCCATCCGCCCGACGAATTCCGCGGCGCGGGCGGGGGACCAGATCGTGTCCGACGTGACGACCGCGGTTCGCGCGGCCGGGAACAGCGCAGCCACCTCGTCCGCGATCCGCTCCACCCCAGGCCCGCAGGCGACCAGCGTGTCCTCGCTCTTGCATTCGGGGCAGAGCCGCGGGACCGGCTCGACATGCCCGCAATGATGGCAGGCGAGCCGCCGCGTCAGCCGGTGTTCGACCATCCACGCGGTGCAGTTCGGGCATTGGAACCGGTGGCCGCAGGTCCGGCACAAGGTAAGCGGCGCGTAGCCGCGGCGGTTGAGGAACAGCAGCGACTGCTCACCCCGGCCGAGCGTCTCCTCGATCGCCTTCACCAGCCTGGGCGCGAGCCATCGGCCGCGTTCGGGCGGCTCTTGGATCAGGTCGATCGCCGCGATCGACGGCATCTCCGCGGCGCCGTAGCGACCGGGTAGCTTGACCTCGGCATAGCGGCCCAGCGCGACCTGCTGACGGGTCTCAATGGCGGGCGTCGCGGAGGCGAGGATCACGGGGCATTGCTCGAACAGTCCCCGCATCACCGCGACGTCGCGGGCGTGATAATGGACGCCCTCCTCCTGCTTGAAACTCGTCTCGTGCGCCTCGTCGACGACGATGAGGCCCAGGTTCCTGTACGGCAAGAACAGCGCCGACCGCGCACCGACCGTCACCAGCGCTTCGCCACCGGCGATCGCCCGCCACGCGCGGCGACGTTGCGTCGATCGCAGACCCGAATGCCAGGCGACGGGTTCGCAGCCGAAGCGGTCGTGGAAACGCTTCAGGAAGGGTTCGGTCAGCGCGATCTCGGGCAGCAGCACCAGCGTCTGCCGGCCCGATCGGATGGCCGCGGCGACCGCCTCGAAATAGACCTCGGTCTTGCCCGATCCGGTGACCCCGTCGAGCAATGTCGGGGCGAATCGATGATCGACGACATCGGCGGCGAGGATGGCCGCGGCATCCGCCTGGTCCGCGCCGAGGACAGGGGGCGCATGGTCGGGATCGGGCACGGGATACGGGCTGTCGATATCGACCGATACCGCCTCGATCGCGCCCGTCTTGACCAGGCCGCGGATCACGCCGTCCGATACGTCGGCAATGCCGGCGAGTTCGCGGACGAGTCCCTGGCGATCGCCGATGCGCTCCAGCGCCTGGGTGCGGGCGGGGGTGAGGCGCGGCGGGATCGTACCCGTGGCGCGATATTCGGTGGCGGTGCGCGATCCCTCCAGCGCGGACGTGGACGCAAGCGCCATCCGCACGACGGCGGCGGGCGGCGCGAGGTAATAGGCCGCGGTCCATTCGACGAGCCGGCGGAGCGCGGCGCCGAGCGGGGGCGCATCCGCCGCGGCCAGCAGGGGACGCAGGCGATTGTCGCCCACTTCGGCATCGGCGGGCAGGTGTTCGGCCTCCCAAACGACGCCCAGCAACTGCCGCGGACCGAGCGGTACGACGACGATCGAGCCGGGCTCGACATCCATCCCTGCGGGCACGCGGTAATCGAGCGGGCCGAGCGCGGAGTTGAGGACGAGAACGCGGACCCGGGACATGGGCGCGTATATGGGGCCGCGAGCGTACGGCGTGAACCCGCAACGACGAAGCTAGGCGGCCCGGACGCGCTCCGCACCGCGCCGATCGGCGATCCGCGTGCGCTTGGCGGCATATAGCAGCGTATCCGCGCGGCGCATGAAGTCGCGCACCGTCGTATGCGCCGGATCGAACGCCGCCACCCCGACCGTACCGCCGCAGGCCAAGGGGATACCGTCGACCCTGATCTGGATACGCAGCGCGTCGCCTAGCCGCTCGCTCAAGGCGGGCAGATCGGCGGTCAGCGCCGTGTCGCGGACGATCAGCGCGAATTCGTCGCCGCCGATGCGACCCGCGAAGGACTGGCGGAGCCACGGCGCGGACAAGGAGCGTGCGACGGCGCGCAGCACGTCGTCGCCCGCGGCATGCCCGAACGTGTCGTTGATCGATTTGAACGCATCGAGATCGGCCAGCACCAGCACCAACGGCGCGGCGCCGGTCCGCGCCTCCCTCATCGCGAGGCGCAGCGTCCGGTCGAAGGCGGCGCGGTTGCCGATGCCGGTCAGCGCGTCGGTGTCCGCACTACGCCGGAGCGAGGTTTCCAGCGCGTGACGTTCGGTCACGTCCTGGAACACGCCGATCAGCGCGACGGGAACGCCATCGACCTTCTCCACCTCGCCGATGGAACGAACACGGCGGCGCTCTTTTTGCGCGGTGTCGAAATCCGCCTCGAAATCGAAGGATTGGCCGGTTTCCATCGCCGCGGCGAGCGCAGCCGTGACCGCTGCGCGTTCGCCGGGTGGATAGTAGCTCAGAGCCTCGGAAAAGTCGGGTTGTTCGCCTGGTTGCAGGCCGTGGATCCGGGAAATCCCCTCCGACCATTCGATCGCCTGATCCGCGACCGACAGACGCCAGGAGCCGATGCCGGCCATCCGTTCGGCCTGTTTGAAGACGCGTTCCTTGCGCGCCAGTTCTGTCGCCAGCCGTTCGCTGGCTGCGGCCAGGTCGATCGCCTCGATCGCGAGTTTGCGCGCGGCGACCAGCGCCTCGGCGAGTGCGGCGAGGTGGCGCAGCGTCTGGTGCCCGCTGCCGACCAGCGACCGCGGGACGACATCCATGACGCACAGCGCGCCGATCGGCTGGCGGATGCCGTCGACATCGACCGCATGGATCGTGACCCCGGCATAAAAGCGCGCGCCGTCCTCCGGCACGACGTTCGGATTGTCGGCGAAGCGCGGATCGGCGCGCAGGTCGTCGACGACCATCGTACCGCCCTGGCGGATCGTGTGATCGCAAACGGTCTGTTCGCGCGGGAGTTCGTCGAGGTCGATCCCGTGCCGAGCTTTGACCAGCAATCGGTCGCGGTCGATCAGGTTGAGCATCGCGACGGGGCAGTCGAGCATGTCCGCCGCCAGTTTGACGATCGCGTCGAAATCCGCCGACGGACCGCCGCCGATCAGCGCGAGCGCATGGAGCGCGGCGAGTCGACGGGTGTCGTCGAAGGATGGGGGAGACCCTTGGTTCACAGCCGCGTTTCTTGCAGCTTTGCGTTAATTTTCCTTTCTCTACAGCGCGCAGAGCGGCAGGATATTGCGATGGCCGAAGGACCGATCACGCTTGCCGCCGGATGGGCCGCGCATCTCTCGCGGGATCGGCGGCGGTCGGTCCATACGGTGCGTGCCTATGTCGCTACCGCGACGCGACTTGTCGCGTTCCTGAGCGATCACAAGGGGGAGGCGATCGACCGCGCGGCCCTTGCGCGGACGACGACGATCGACCTGCGATCGTTTCTCGCAAAGCGGCGGGGCGACGGGCTGGGCAACGCGTCCGCCGCGCGCGAGCTGTCCGCTGTGCGCGGGTTCCTGGCCTGGGCCAATCCCGACGCGTCGGCGCCGCGCACGCGCGGACCACGCGTGAAGAAGGGCGTGCCGCGCCCGGTATCGCCGACCGACGCGATCGCGCTGGCGACGGATGTCGCCGACGACGCCGCGGAACCGTGGATCGGCGCGCGCGACTGGGCGATCCTGCTGCTGCTCTACGGCGCGGGCCTGCGCATCGCCGAGGCGGTGGCGCTGCCGGGGGGCATATTGCCGCTGGCCGAGAC
>CAXTVB010000119.1:0-8382 GCA_964247555.1 uncultured Sphingomonas sp.
AGACGCGCTCCAACGCCGCCTCCAGCGTCATCACCTGCCGGTCCGCGACGACATGCATCACCGGCCGGCTTCGCGCGCTGATCCGGCCATAAGCGGCGATCAGGTCGAAGATCTCCGCCTCCCACCGCGCGGTCCGGATCGTCCGCAACCCTTCCGGCGCGCCGCGCGCGAAGACGTCCCGCCCCAGCCGATCGCGCGCCATCAGCCGCGCGCCTACGTCGCGCATCGCCGCCAGCCGTTCGAGCCTGAGCTGCAGCCGGAGCGCCAGTTCCTCCGGGTCGGGATCGGCAGCGGGATCGCGCGGCAGCAGCAAGGCTGATTTGAGATAGGCGAGCCACGCCGCCATCACGAGATAGTCCGCAGCGAGTTCGAGGTTCACCGCCCGCGCCTCTTCGACGAACGCCAGATATTGCTCGGCCAGCGCCAGGATCGAGATCGCGCGCAGATCCACTTTCTGCGACCGCGCGAGCGTCAGCAGCAGATCGAGCGGGCCTTCCCAGCCGTCGATGTCGAGGGTGAGGATGTCGTCGGTCACGCCGCAACGGTACACAATCCTCCCCGGGACGGGGAGGGGGACCAGCGAAGCTGGTGGAGGGGGTTCTCCGCGAGCGAACCGCCTGCCGCACACCCCCTCCACCACGCTGCGCGCGGTCCCCCTCCCCGTAAACGGGGAGGATCTAGGTCAACGCCAGCAACGCATCCCGCTTGGCGACCAACGCCGCGAAATCACCCTCGGCCACCGCCCGGCCCGCCATCGCCCGGTCCAACCGCGCGCGCGACGCCGATCCGATCTCCCCCAGCCGCTCGGCGATCGCCGCCATCTCGTCCATCCGCGCCCAGCAATCGAGCACCACGTCGCACCCCGCCGCGATCGCCCCCGCCGCCTTGTCGGCGGCGGTGCCCGACAGCGCCTTCATGTCGATATCGTCGGTCATCAGCAGCCCGTCGAACCCGATCGCCCCGCGGATCACCCGTTCGATCACGATCGGCGACAGCGTCGCGGGGCGATCCGCGTCCCACGCCTCGTAGACGATGTGCGACGTCATCCCCATCGGCGCGTGCCGGAGTGTGCGGAACGGCTCGATGTCGATCGCCAGCGCAGCCTCGTCCGCGGTGACGGTCGGGAGCAGATGGTGCGAGTCGACCAGCGCGCGGCCGTGCCCCGGCATATGCTTGACGACCGCGACGATCCCCGCCGCCGCCAGCCCGTCCAGCATCGCCCGTCCCAGCGCGGCGACCCGCATCGGATCGCGGCCGAAGGCCCGGCTCGCGATGGCGGGGGTGGTGTCGGGCTGCGCGACGTCCAGCAGCGGCGCGCAATCGACGGTGATCCCGACCTCGGCCAGCATCAGCCCCAGCGCCTGGCCATTGGCGCGCGCCGCCTGGATCGCCGACATCGGCGCGAGATCGTACAGCCGGTCGAACGCCGGACCTGCCGGGAAGGCGGGCCATGTGGGTGGCTTCAGCCGCGCGACCGGGCCGCCCTCCTGGTCGACCAGGATCGCCAGGTCGTCGCGGCCTGCCAGCGCGCGCAACGAGTCGGTCAGCGCCCGCAGCTGCACGCGGTCGACGACGTTTCGGCCGAACAGGATGTAGCCGGCCGGGTCCGCTTCGGCGAAGAATGCGGCTTCGTCGGCGGTGAGGGTCGGGCCGGCGAGGCCGAAGATCACGGGTTTCATGGGAAATCGTCTACCGCAGGATCGCACGCGAAGGCATCCCCGTTCGTACGCGACTCTCTTCCCCCTCCCGCGAGCGGGAGGGGGCTAGGGGTGGGCGCTCGCTATCGGCGTGATCGCCGGTCGATGGCGAGCGCCCACCCCCGGCCCCTCCCGCTCGCGGGAGGGGGGAAGAAAAGCAGGGGAACGCAGAACTCAACTCGCGACGAAACAACTCTCGCCCGCGACGCGCAGCCGGCCGCAGATATCCGCCGCCTGGTTCGCGCTGCCCGCATTCACCCGCAACCGGTAGAGCGTCCGCCCGCCCGTCGCGACGGGCTGCACCGCCTTGCCCAGCGGCGCGATATACGCGAACCGCTTGGTGAAGGTCCCCCAGGCCGCGTTCGCCGCCGCCTCGCTGGGATAGGCTCCCAGCTGGACGAGCGATCCGCCCGTCGTCGCACCGGTCGCGGGCGAGCGCGAGACGCTAACCGGGGCCACCGCGACCAGCTTGCCGCCCGATGCCGGCACCTGCGCGACCGCATTGTGCCCGACCGGCGCGGTCGACTTCGGCGCAACCGCGCCCTTGGTACCCTTCACCGGCGCCTCGGGCACCGCCTTCAGGTCGATCGCGCCGTTGCCGGCACCCTTGCCCGCGCTGGTCGCGATGGCACTGTCCCCCTCGCCCTCGACCTTCAGCCCGCCGGGATCGCCCGGCTTGACCTTGTAGTCGCCCTCCTGCGCGGCAATCAGCTGGCCGTCGGGGCCGGTCGGGCGATGCTGGACCTTGAAGATGCCGAACACGATCGCCGCCAGCACGGCGAGCCCGACCGCGACCAGCGCGATCACGCGGCCGATCCCCGGCCCGGCGCGTTCGTCCGGCTCGACGGTTTCCAGCCACGGCAGGCGATCTTCCTCGCGCAGGTCCATGTGGTCCGTCATCAGTTCATCTCCGACACCGCGTCGACACCCATGATCGACAGCCCGTTACGAATAATCTGTCCGACCGCCGCCGCCAAGGCGAGACGCGCCCGCGTGGCTTCCGCATCGTCAACCATCAGGAAGCGCCGATCCGGACGGTCGTTGCCGACGTTCCAGAGTGCATGGAACGCCGCCGCCAAGTCATAGAGATAGAACGCGATTCTATGCGGCTCCCGGGTGTTGGCCGCGGTCTCCACGGTGCGCGGAAACTGCGCCGCCAGCTTCACCAGCGCCAGCTCTTCCGTATCAAGCCGGGACAGATCGGCCGTCCCTTCCGCGATCCCCGCCTCCACCGCGCGCCGGTGCAGCGACGCGATGCGGGCGTGCGCATAGTTCACGTAGAAGACCGGATTGTCCTTCGACGCCTCGACCACCTTCGCGAAGTCGAAATCCATCTGCGCGTCCGACCGCCGGGTCAGCATCGTGAAGCGCACGACGTCCTTGCCGACTTCGCGCACCACGTCCGCCAGCGTCACGAAATTGCCCGCGCGCTTCGACATCTTCACCGGCTCGCCGCCGCGCATCAGCCGGACCATCTGGACCAGCTTCACGTCGAACCGCGTCCGCCCTTCGGTCAAGGCCTCGACCGCGGCGGTGATCCGCTTGACGGTCCCGGCATGGTCCGCGCCCCAGATGTCGATCAGCTGGTCCGCGCCCTCGGCCTTCTGGAAATGATAGGCGAGGTCGGCACCGAAATAGGTCCATTGCCCGTTCGATTTCCGGATCGGCCGGTCCTGGTCGTCGCCGAACCGGGTCGAGCGGAATAGCGGCAGCACGACCGGCTCCCAATCGTCCGGCGTCTCCCCCTTGGGCGCTTCCAGCACGCCGTCGTAGATCAGGTCGCGCGCGCGCAGCACCGCCTCCGCCGCCTCGGGCTTGCCGGCGGCCTGCAACGCCGCCTCGGACGAAAAGACGTCGTGATGCACCCCAAGCAGCGCCAGATCGGCCTTGATCAGCGCCATCATCGCGGCGACCGCGTGCGTCCGGAACACCACCAGCCAGTCGGCCTCGGGCGCGGTCGCGTACCGGTCGCCGAATTCCGCGGCCAGCCCCTGGCCGACGGGGATCAGATAATCACCCGGATACAGCCCCTCGGGCACCGCACCGACATCCTCGCCCAGCGCCTCGCGGTAGCGAAGATGGACCGAGCGGGCGAGGACGTCGACCTGCCCGCCGGCGTCGTTGATATAATATTCGCGGGTCACCCCGTAGCCCGCGAAGGCGAGCAGGTTGGCGAGCGCATCGCCGACCACGGCCCCGCGACAATGCCCCATGTGCATGGGGCCGGTCGGGTTGGTGGAGACATATTCGATGTTCACCGTCGTCCCCGCGCCGGTGTCCGAGCGGCCGTAATCCGCCCCGGCTGCGGTGATCGCGGCGATCTCGTCGCGCCAGATGTCGTCCACAATGCGAAGATTGATGAATCCCGGCCCGGCGACCGCGACCTCGGCGACGCCGTCGACCTTGCGCAGTTCGGCGGCCAATGCGTCGGCCAACGCACGGGGGCTGGTCTTGGCGGGTTTCGCCAGCACCATCGCGGCGTTGGTCGCGAGATCGCCATGGCTCGCATCGCGCGGCGGCTCGACCGTGACGTTCCCGCGGTCGAGCCCCGCGGGCAGCACCCCGGCCAGCGTCAGATCGTCGAGCGCGGCATCGAGATGCGCGGCGAAGCGAGTATAGAGCGTCATCCCCCCGCGCTTACGGGCCCACGCGGCGCATCGCAATGCCGTGCCAATTCGGCGCGATCGAGAGGCAGTGGTACGGCAGTACGGGAATGCTCGACCGAGTCCCGTTGTCGCGGGTCCGACGTCAACCCGAGACTGGCATCGGTCGCGCCCTCGGATGCCATGCCACGCCGTACATATGGCCGGGCAAAGGGCTTTCCAATTCCATGCGAATAACCAAGTTACCGGCAAACTCCTCGATCTTTATCGAGGCGCGTTCGAGTTCGGACGTTACCTCGTAGTCGAGCGACGAGGTATAGCTGCCCACGAACGGGCGTACGTCCGATCTCCTGAGACCATATTCCCTCGGAAATCTGAATTCGATGATGGCGTTCTTGGTGCGGTGGATAAAGACGATTCCATCGGCACAGGCATAGTCGCCGGCATCCAGATGAACCATCGATCCCTCGACCGCCTCGTCCAGCCAAACCGGGTTCAAGTATCTTGAGGAATAGGATGATTCATACTCGACGAAATCCCCCTCCTCTGCCGGTGGCACAAGCCGCATCATCGATTTGACGCAACACGCGGTGTGCTCTTCGATACGGTCTTCAAGCGTGATGCCTCGAGACGAGTTTTTGACCGTCAAGGAGTACGACATCGGCGGTTCGGTTCCCGACAGTTCCTGGGGAACGATCGCCCATACTTGCGAGGGGAAACTCCGCTTCGACGGCTGAAGAAAAGTTATTTTCTTCGATGTAGAGTAATACCAAACGAAATCTTTTTCGTCGCGCTTTAGCTCGATCAGATGATGGACCCAATCGGCCCGCGCATCGGAAATACCGCTTTCCGTACCCAATTGATGGGGCCCCAGAACGTCCAGTTTCAGCCCGTGGATGGCTTCGATCACCTTCTGAACGAAATCGTTTCCAAGGATTCTTGTACGGTCGAATTCGAGGAAGGTTCCAAAGTTTTCCTTGAAGCCCGCCACTACGATCTCCCGTTCTTTGATCATCAGAACCGGAATATCCTTGCCGTATGCGAACGATATTTCATCATGGACGGCCTGCGGCATCATGAAACCGCCCGCCTTCAATTCGTCGCGATTCGTGCAAACGGCAATAACAGCTTGGGATCGCTCGATCTTCTCTTTGGCCACCTGTGGCGGGGTGGAGCTGTATCCAGTGGAGACGTTGGTGGGGTTCAGATTGAGGGCTCGACAGATCGCCAAGATGAACTCGTTTATATCTCGGTCTTCGTCACGGAACGAACATGAGAAAAAAATGTCGACTGTTGCCGAATGCACGATCTGTCCCTCACGTCGCTTGCATATCGACGAAGCAACTGGATCGCGTACGGGGGCTTCGCAACCGAAGACTGTTCCATTATGGATGCACTGTTCGCGCGTTTCGGACGATCCGCGAAAAGCCGGCGTGGCGGAGTTGGACGAGAGCCTAGCCCGTTTGGCGCCATCCGCCCCCTCCGATCGCATCGCGCAGCAATCTTGGTTAGCGATCGACGGCAAGCCGATATCGCAAAACTCGCCGATATCTGCTTTGGTCGGTACATCGTTCACAGGTCCCGACCATGCCCTTCGTCAGCGTCACCCGTCTGCGCCTGCGGTCGATCCGATTCCTGCCGGCGTTCGCGCTGCAGACGCTCGGTACGCTTCGCCAGGCGGGCGCGGCGCCCGGCTTTCGCGACGGATCGCTTTTGCCCGACCGCCGCTGGACCTTCTGGACGATGACGCTGTGGGACGACCGAGACGCGATGCGCGCCTATATGACCGCGGGCGCACACCGCACGGCAATGCCCAAGCTGCTCGGCTGGTGCGACGAGGCGAGCGTGGTGCATTGGGACACGCCCGACACGGCGCTACCCGGTTGGGCCGATGCCGCCGCACGGATGCGGCTGGACGGCCGACCGTCCAAGGTCCGTCGCCCCAGCGCCGATCACGCCGCGATGACCTTCTCCGATCCACGCCTCACCCGCGCGGCACCGATCCGATCGCAAGCAATGCCGCTAGGTAACTGACGCATGTTCGTCGATTTCAACAACGCCTTTCCTCCGCCCGAGCCCTGGAAGCCGGAACGCCCCGCATCGCGCGTGACGAAGCGTCAGGAGCGTACGATCGGCTGGATCATCGGGCTGAACCTCGTCCTGCTGCTCGTCGGGCCGTTTGCGGGTGCCACGATCTTCGACGCGGTGATGGCGCTCCTGAAGGGCTGAACCGACCGGTCGCGAGATGCAAAACATGCAACCGCACCAAGATAGGTTTGCATTTGCAACCTATGCTGCGGCGCAATAGATCCGGGATCGGAAGCGGGAGAGGAAGAAAGGGTGCGATCGGCACCGATCTCTCGGGAGTTTTCATCATGCGCAAAACCAGCATCATCATCGCTGCCGCGATCGCCGCCCTCGGTTCGACCATCGGCATGGCGCACGGCACGCCGACCCGGTTCGTCCGCGACGGCGTCACCTACGAATATACCGCCGAACGGCATGGCGAACGCCAGGTCCTGGTCGGCCGTCGCCTGCCGTCGGGCGAGCCGTTCCGCCTCGTCGTCGCCAACGGCCATGTCCATGGCACCGCATCGGGCGTGCCGGTCGCGTTCGAATTGGCGGACGTGACGTCCGGCAACATGCAGATCGCGTTGCGCTAAGCTTCCCTAGCAAAAGCGGGAATTACGACCTTTCCTCATTCCCGCGCACTTTTCGTCATCCCCGCTGTCGCGGGGATGACGGAGGGGTTTTTGGGCGATCGAAACTTCGTCGCCGCCCCTCAAAACCCTTCGGGCAGGTCGATCGGCCCCACCAGCGCGCGGTAGCGGGTGACGGCGTAGCGATCGGTCATGCCGGCGATGAAGTCGCCGATGTGCCGGTCGCGGGCCACGCCTTCCGCGGGCAGGCGGTCGCGCCATTCCGCGGGCATCGTGTCCGGATCGGCGCGATAGGCGGCGAACAGCCCGCTGACGACTCCTCGCGCGGCTGCCGCGGCCGCCAGCTGGACCGGATGGTGGTACAGGTTCGCGTACATGAACCGTTTGAGGTCGCGTTCCTCGATCCGCATCGCGTCCGAAAAGCCAACCAGCGGCCGGCCGGCATCGCGCACGTCGTCGACGTTCCGCACGCCGCTCGCCGCGATCCGCGCCTGCGTTTCGGCGATCAGGTCGTTGACCATCGCGCCGATCTGCGCGCGCACGAGTTCGCGTGCCAGCCGCTTGTGGTCCACCCCCGGATAGCACGCCCGCGCCGCCGCCCAGCCGCGCGCCACGATCGGCACCGCGCATAGCTGGTCGAGCGTCAGCAACCCCGCGCGCAGGCCGTCGTCGATATCGTGATTGTCGTACGCGATGTCGTCCGCGATCGCCGCGACCTGCGCCTCCAGCGATGCATAGCTGTCCAGCGCCAGCGGAAACGCCGCATCCGCCGCCGCCAGCGCCCAGCCGGGATGGCGCACCGGGCCGTTGTGCTTCGCCAGCCCCTCCAGCGTCTCCCACCCCAGGTTCAGCCCGTCGAACAGCGGATAGGGCCGCTCGATCGTCATCAGCGTGCGTAGCGTATGCCCGTTGTGATCGAAGCCCCCCGCCTCCGCCAGCGCCGCCTTCAACGCGTCCTCTCCGGCATGGCCGAACGGCGGATGGCCGATATCGTGCGCCAGGCACAAAGCCTCGGTCAGGTCCTCGTTCAGCCCCAGCACCCGCGCGATCGTCCGGCCGATCTGCGCGACCTCCAGGCTGTGCGTCAGCCGGACGCGGAAATGGTCGCCATCCGGGGCCATGAACACCTGCGTCTTGTGGCGCAGGCGACGGAACGCGATCGAATGGACGATGCGGTCGCGGTCGCGCTGGAAGCCGTCGCGCGGTCCGCGTGCGATCCCGCTTTGTTCCTCGTGGAGCCGTCCTCTGCTCGCCGCCGGGTCCGAAGCCCAGGGCGCCGCCGCGGTCATTCGCTGGGCAGCTTCTCGACCTTCTGGCCCGCATCGCTCGTGAAGGCGAAGCCGGACACGCCGTTCTTCTTCAACGTGTTGACGAAGGCGCGGGCGTCGGCGTCGGTCTTGAACGGCCCGGTCAACACGCGGT